>JBFJPA010000039.1:0-15499 GCA_041617355.1 Longimicrobiales bacterium | reverse complement strand
GAAGGCGTCACGGTGGTCGACACGATGCAGTCCTACGAGTACGGCAGGTTCGGCTGGATCCTCGATCTCGAGGGCAACAAGATCGAGCTCTGGGAGTCGGCCGCTGAAGCTCGCGCGGACTGGGAAGCGGCGTGCGAGTAGTGTTTGGCGGCATTTTGGCGGGGGCCCGAGCGGATGGTCTCGGTTTGCGATAGCTCGACCAGTCAGTGCCGGCGTCTCTGTGTCTTTCCGCACACCTCCGCGCCCCATTCCGCGAACCATTGTCCCGCTCTCGCGCCCGCTCCGTTCATCTCCGTCGCAGTGCCGCAAGCCGGGAAATCCCCCACGCCCCACCGCTGACATTCCTGACCTAGAGTCGGCGACGGTCCCGCCCCAACTGTCTGTGCCCTCCCGACACCCGGAAGGCGCCCCCTCCCCAAAATTCACTGCGACATGAGGAACCGCCGGACCGGACGGCCGGCAGTCGTGTCGCGGACCGTGTCGCGGGGAGAACCAATGCGGGCTCGTAAGACGGTTTTTTTCATGGCGCTGTTTGGGCTTCTGGCAGCGACGGCGTGTGGTGGGGGTGAGGCCGGCGGCGAAGCGGCCGATGGTGCCCAGGCGGCGGCCGGAGGCCTGACGGCCGAACAGCTGGAGAAGGGGATCGGCCCGATCACGAAGGTGGATCTCGGCCCGATCGATGAAGCGCTCGTCGCCCGTGGCACGGAAGTCTTCACGCTGAAGTGCTCGGCCTGTCACAAGGCGGACGAGCGGTATGTCGGACCCGCGCTCGGCGATGTCACGACACGGCGCACGCCCGAATTCGTCATGAACATGATCGTGAATCCGGCCGAGATGATCGAGAAGCACCCGGAAGTGAAGAAGTTGCTGGCGGAATACATGAACCCAATGCCCAACCAGAACGTGACCCAGGACGAGGCGAGAGCCGTGCTCGAGTACCTCCGCTCGCTCGCGGTCGGCCCTTCGGAACAAACGGAGAACTGAACAATGACGCGTCGCACCCTGCGGGCCGTCGTGGCCCTCACCATCGTGTCCGCCGTGTCCGTGGCGGCCTACGCCTGCGCGACGACCGGCGGCTCGGCTGGCGGCGTAGCCGGCGACATTCCGAGCGCCGTCTACGTCGCACCGGGCGAGTACGACGAGTTCTATGCCTTCATCTCCGGCGGCTTCAGCGGCCAGATGACGGTGTACGGCCTGCCGTCCGGCCGCCTGCTGAAGACGATCCCGGTCTTCTCGCAGCATCCGGAGAACGGCTGGGGCTACACCGATGAGACGACGCCGATGTTGCAGACGTCGCATGGCTTCGTGCCGTGGGACGATGCGCATCACGTGCAGCTCTCGCAGACCAATGGCGTGCCGGATGGTCGTTGGGCTTTCATCAACGGCAACAACACGCCACGTGTGGCCCGCATCGACCTGACGACGTTCGAGACGGATGAGATCATCGAGATCCCGAATTCGGCGGGCAACCACGGCTCTCCGTTCATCACGCCGAACACGGATTACCTGGTTGCGACGACGCGCTTCAGCGTGCCGGTCCCGCAGCGGGACATCTCGATCGAGGATTACAAGGGCAACTTCAAGGGCGTGCTCACCTTCGTGCGGGCCAACGAGCCGGGCAACATGGCGATCGCGTTCCAGATCCTGATGCCGGGCTACAACTATGACCTGGCGCACGCCGGCAAGGGCCCGTCCGACGGCTGGATGTTCTTCACGTCCTACAATTCGGAAGAGGCGAACACGCTGCTCGAAGTAAACGCCTCGAAGAAGGACAAGGACTTCATTGCGGCAGTGGATTACCGCCGTGCCGAAGCCTGTGTGGCGAGTGGCCAGGCGCGCGACATGGAGACGGCGTTCGCGCACAACCACATCGATCCGAACTCGCGGGTCGCCAGCTCCACGATCGTGCGCACGGTCAAGCTGCTCGACCCGCTGAACTGCTCCGACCTCGTGTACTTCCTGCCCACGCCGAAGTCGCCGCACGGCGTCGACGTCGATCCGTCGGGTGAGTACATCGTGGCGGGCGGCAAGCTGGCGGCGGTGATCCCGGTGCACTCGTTCACGAAGATGAAGGCCGCGATCGCAGCCGCGGATTTCGAGACGACGATCGACGGCGTGCCGGTGCTGAAGTACGAGGCGGTGCTGGCGGGCGAGGTGCAGAATCCGGGGCTGGGCCCGCTGCACACGGAGTTCGACGGCAATGGCAACGCGTACACGACGGCGTTCATTTCGTCGGAGATCGTGAAGTGGAAGCTGGGCACGTGGGAGGTCGTGGACCGGATTCCGGTCTACTACTCGGTCGGCCACTTGATGATTCCGGGCGGCGACAGCCAGCAGCCATGGGGCAAGTACCTGGTCGCACTGAACAAGATCACGAAGGACCGCTACCTGCCGACCGGTCCGGAGCTGACGCAGTCCGCGCAGCTGATCGACATCTCGGGCGACAAGATGCGCATGCTGCTCGACTTCCCGACGCAGGGCGAGCCGCATTACGCGCAGGCGCTGGCGGCGGAGCTGATCCGCGACAAGCAGGTGCAGATGTATCCGCTCGAGCGGAACACGCATCCGTATGCGACGAAGAGTGAGGCAGACACGCGCGTCGTGCGCCGGGGCAAGACGGTGCACGTCTACATGACGGCGATTCGCACGCACTTCGCGCCGGACAACATCGAGGGGATCCAGGTCGGTGACACGGTCAAGTTCCACGTCACGAACCTGGAGCAGGACTGGGACATTCCCCATGGCTTCGCGGCCATGGGCGCCAAGACGGCTGAACTGTTGATCATGCCGGGCGACACGCGGACGCTGACGTGGATTCCCACGCGCGTGGGCGTGTACCCGTTCTATTGCACGGACTTCTGCTCGGCGCTGCACCAGGAGATGCAGGGATATGCTCGCGTCTCGCCGGCCGGCTCGAGCGTACCGATTCGCTGGGGCACCGGCGGCACGTGGAAGAGCGGGACGGTCACTCAGTAGCGAGGAACCCCGCGGGATCGGGGTGGCGCCGCCCGGCGCCACCCCGTTTCACGGAAGAAGGGAGTACACGTGAAAAGCCAATCGCGGATCCTGCTGGTCATTGCCTCCCTCGGTTTGCTGCTTCTTTTCGTCTTCCCGCTTTGGACGATTCGGCTGGAAGCGCCGCAGTATCCGGAAGGCATCGGCCTGCAGATCCGGGTGAATACCATAGAAGGGATCAAGCCGCACGACCTGAAGAACATCAACGGCTTGAACCACTACATCGGCATGAAGCCGATCGAGCCGGATTCGATCCCCGAGCTGTCCATCATGCCGTGGATCGTCGTCGCACTGACGGGCCTCGGCCTGGCCGCGGCGGCGACCGGCAAACGCTGGGCGTTGTTCACGTGGTTCGCCGTGCTCGCCGTCGCCGCAGTGGCGGGGCTGGTCGACTTCTGGCTCTGGGAATACGACTACGGTCACAATCTGGACAGCGATGCGGCCATCAAGGTGCCGGGCATGACGTACCAGCCGCCGCTCATCGGGTCGAAATCGCTGTTGAACTTCGTGGCGCACTCGTGGCCGGGCCTGGGCGGCTGGCTCGCCTTCCTGTCCATGGGTCTGGGCGCCTTCGCCGTCTGGATCGAGCTGCGTGCACGCAAGCTCGGCCGCGCCGCGCCCAAGACAGAACCGGTGAATGTCACACGCGTCCCGGCGGAGGTCGCACAATGAGGACGCGGCTCCGCGCCGTCGGCGTCGCTTGCCTAGTCTGGGCTACGGCATCCTGTGCGCGCGGTCCTGTGCCGGTGGCCGTGGGCGATGCTTGTACGCGCTGCCACATGCCCGTCGCCGATGCACGCTACGGCGCGGAGCTCATCACCCGGACCGGCGTGATCCGGAAATACGACTCGATCGAGTGTCTCGCCAACGATCTTCTGGAAGAGGTCGTGGTGGCGGCGGACGTGCGCTCGCTCTGGGTCGTGCCGTTCGATGCGCCAGGCACGCTCATCCCTGTCGAAGACGCCGTTTTCGTGCGCACCGATGCACAGCGCAGCCCCATGGGGATGGGACTCACCGCGTTCGGTCCCGACGCGGATCGCACGGCATTCGCGTTTTCGCCGGACGATCGAATCCTGACCTGGGACGATGTCGTCGATCTGGTCGCCAGCGAAACCCCATCGCCCGTCGGCTACGGAACCGGGCATGCGACGCACTGAGCGAGTCTCTGTCGCGATCGCGTTCGGCTTGCTGGCGTCCGTGGCTCCGCTCGCGGCACAGCCCGAGATCGTGGTCTCACCCGCTGGACCGCTGACCTCCGTCGGCGAGGCGGTGCGCGCGGCACCGGCCGGCGCGACGATCCGGATCCGCGCCGGCGTCTACGCGGAGCCCGCCATCATCATCGAGCGGCCGCTCACGCTGGTCGGCGAACCGGGCGCGATCCTGGACGGTCGGGGCGATACGGGCATCCTGACGATTCGCGCCGAGAACGTGACAGTGCGAAACCTCACGTTCCGCAATATCGCGACCAGCTTCGTGGAGGATCGAGCCGCGATCCGCGTCGCCGACACGCGCGGCTGCGCCATCATCGGAAACCGTCTCGACGATACGTTCTTCGGCATCTACATCGAGAACTCGGAGGATTGCAGGATCGAGGGCAACGTTCTGGCCGGGACGGGCGAGCGGGAGAGCGCGGCCGGCAACGGCATTCATGCCTGGCATTCGCGGCGCATCACGATCGTGGGCAACCGGGTCAGCGGCCACCGTGACGGCGTTTACTTCGAGTTCGTCGAAGACAGCCGGGTGGAGGCCAACTACAGCGCTGAGAATTACCGGTACGGCTTGCACTTCATGTTCTCGAACGGCTGTCACTACACGGACAACGTCTTTGTCGAGAACGGCGCGGGCGTGGCCGTCATGTACACACGCAACGTGATCATGCGGGGGAACGCGTTCGAGCGGAACCGCGGCACGGCCACGTACGGTCTGTTGCTCAAGGATATCACGGACTCGGAGATCACGGACAATCGGTTCATCGGCAACACGATCGGTCTGCTGGCCGAAGGCTCGAACCGCATCGCCGTCGGTCGTAATCTGTTCCGCGACAACGGCTGGGCCGTGAAGGTCATGGCGAACGCCGTCGCCAACCGTTTCACGGACAATCTCTTCACGGGCAATACGTTCGATGTGGCGACCAACAGCCGCCGTGCGAACAGCACCTTCGAGCGCAATTACTGGGACAGCTATCCCGGCTACGACCTCGATGGCGATGGCTTCGGCGATGTGCCGTTCCGTCCGGTACGGCTGTTCTCCCTCGTCATCGAGAAGCATCCGCCGGCTCTGGCGCTCCTGCGTGGCCTGTTCATCCAGATCCTGGACGCGGCGGAGCGTGTGTTGCCGCTGCTGACGCCGGAAACACTGGTCGATGCGCAGCCCCGCATCACTCCGACGGGCGCCGGTCCGGCGCCCGATCCCACGGCGGCCGCGCCGCGCGTACCCCGGGAGGTTTCGTGATCCGCGCGAGCGGTGTGCACAAGCGATTCGGCAAGCTGGATGTGCTGCGTGGCCTCGACCTGGCGGTCGAACCGGGCCGCATCACGGCGATCGTCGGGCCGAACGGCTCCGGCAAGTCCACCCTGATCAAGATGGTGTTGGGACTGGTCAAGCCGGACCGGGGCACGCTCGCCCTCGGCGAGGTTCTCGTGAACGGCGATCCGCGCTATCGCGAGCGCATCGGCTACATGCCGCAGCTGCCGCGTTTCCCGGAGAACCTGACGGCGCGTGAGATCCTGGCCATGCTCGCCGACCTGCGCGACAATCCGCCGAATCGCGACATGGAGCTGCTCGACGCGTTCGGCCTCGAGCCCGAGCTCGACAAACGTCTCGGCACGCTTTCCACCGGGACGCGCCAGAAGGTGAACGCCGTCATCGCGTTCCTGTTTCGCCCGGACGTGCTCATTCTCGACGAACCGACGGCCGGCCTGGACCCGGTCGCGTCCGCGCTTCTCAAGGACAAGGTCCGCCGTGAGCGGGACGCGGGCCGTACCATCGTACTCACGACGCACGTCATGAGCGAGGTGGCCGAGCTGGCCGACTCGCTCGCGTTCCTGCTCGATGGCCGGCTGCAGTTCGTCCGGCCACCCGCCCAGGTGCTCGAAGAAACTGGAGAAGCGACGCTCGAGCGCGGCATTGCGCGCCTGATGCGGGAGGGAGTCTCGTCATGACCGAGGCGATCAAGGTCATCCGTTACGAGTTGAGCAACGTCGTGCGAGGACGCTGGATCGTCGCCTACGGCGCGTTCTTCTTGATCCTTGGCGCCGCGCTGTTGCGCTTCGGTGGCGATGACGCGAAGGCTCTGCTCAGCCTCGTCAACGTCGTGCTCTTCGTCGTGCCGCTCGTCAGCCTCGTGTTCGGCGCCATGTACCTGTACAGCGCGCGCGAGTTCAACGAGCTGCTTCTCGCCCAGCCCGTGCAACGCCGTCACCTCTTCGCCGGACTGTTCATTGGCGTGGCCGGCCCGCTCGCGGCCGCGGTCGCCGTCGGCATCGCGCTGCCCTTCGCGTTCTTCGGCGTTTCTTCCGCCGAGCGCTGGGGCGTCGTCGCCTGGCTCGCCGTGTGTGCGGCCCTGCTCACCGCCGTATTCGTGGCGATCGCGTTCTGGATCGCGCTCCACGTCGAGGACCGCGCGCGTGGCCTCGGCCTCGCCCTGCTCACCTGGCTCGGCCTCGCCATCCTCTATGATGGCCTCGTGCTCGGCTTGATCGCGGCGTTCGGCGCCTATCCGCTCGAACGGCCGGTGCTCGCGCTGATCCTGCTCAACCCCATCGACCTGGCGCGTGTGCTGCTCCTGCTCCGTCTCGACATTGCGGCCATGATGGGGTATACGGGCGCCGTCTTCGAACGCTTCTTCGGCACATCGCTCGGCCTCGCGATCTCGCTCACGGCGCTCACGCTCTGGTGCGCGATTCCCGTCTGGCGCGGTGCTCGCCAGTTCGCGAAGAAGGACTTCTAGCGGAGCACGGCGGCGCTGCCTACGGCGCAGGAAGTTCAGAACCCGTGGCCAAAACCTCCCCGGTCGAGGCACGCACTACCGTGCGCGCCTCGGCTTCTTCCGCGCGACCTTCTTGCGCACGGCTTTCTTCACGGCCTTCTTTCGCACGGCCTTCTTAAGCACCTTCTTTTTGACAGCTTTCTTTCGCACGTCCTTCGTTCCGGCCGGTTGCGTTGCCCTGCCCGGTCGTACCTTCTTCGTCCGGGCCTCCGCGATCGGGATGACGCGTGCGGTGGCGCTGGGTTCTCTTGACGAGACGGACTCGCTGCTGGCAGGCACATCATTCGCGGCGGCGATGTGAGCGGCGACGTTCGGCAGCTCGGGAAAGAGGGCCAGCCTGGTAATGCCGATGTGTTCCAGGTCGTCGAGCAGTTCCGCCGCGACGTTTCGATCGACATCGATTCGAACGAGGCCACGACCGACTCCAGCGGGCTCCTCCGAGGTGGGCAGAATTTCCTCGAGTCCGTGCATGCCGGTACCGTGAATCGTGAATACGCCGGCCTGGGCGATGATTCGCCGATTCTGTCGTGGCGGGCTAATCGCGAGGGGCAGGTCGTTGCTGTAGCGCTTGCCATCGCTGTAGTTGAAAGTCTGGGACCGCTCAGGGTCACAGCGCTCCAGGTCGGCCCCGCCCACCTGCGGTAGCCAGAAGCGACTGAACGGGCCGCCCGGCACGATCAGGTGCTCGTCCTGAATGGTCGTCTCGTTCAACACGGTCGGGTCCAGCGCCCAGACGCACGGCGTGTCTCCATCCGGTACGCTGACTGCATTGAAGACCGCGAAGTAGAGCGCGACGAGAGGATTCTCCGTCCAGTCGAGCAAGCGGGTGGGCAGCCCGTAGTGCTGCATCATGAAGTACCATTGCCAGAGCGTGTCCAGCTCGTTTCCTTGCGGGACACTGGCCGCCTCCAGGTACTGCGGCGCGGTCGTCATGAAATCGGTCACGAGGTGGTATTCGCGTTTCAGACCGCGCCAGTAGAGTCCGGGCTTGATCGAGTACGCGCCACTGTCGATGCCGCGGTACCAAACGGTCAGCTTCGTTGCCTTGCGGATGGCCTTGGCGGTTTTGAGGTAATCGGGGAGCGACGAGATCATCGGCGTACCCTCGAATCAAAGGAGCGAGGGACTTTCGAGCGGACAACGATTGCACCGGCGGCGCGCGGGGCGCACTCATCACGAAAGTCGCTCGCCGCCCGGGACGGTGCAATGGGTACCACCGACCTGTATCAACGGGGCGCTCAGCTGCCCGCGTGCGCGCCGCGCGCCGCTGCGCTCACGTCAGCGCCCGCACCGGATCCAGCCTCGCCACGCGCCGCACGGCCGTGGCGCAGGCACCGAGAATCCCGCACAACAGCAGAATCGTCGCGCCCGCGAACGCGATCGGATCCCAAGCGCCGACTTCGAACAGGAGCGACGCGAGCACGCGTTGCACGAGGATCGACGTCAGCAGGCCGAGGACCAGGCCGGCGCCGGCGAGGGTGAGGCCGTCGCCGAGCACGAGACGCGAACACCGACCCGCGGCAGTGTCTCGCCCTCGGGTACCGGCTGATCCTCGACGCGGATCGTGACGGTGTTCAATCCGCCGTTCAACGGGAATGCGCCGGCAAGCGCGACGTTCGTGACGCCCGGCAGGCCCGCGAACTCCTCTTCCACGCGCCCGAAGAAGGTGCGGCGCCGGCGGCGGCCGGGGCTGGTGGAGGCATGCGAGAGTTGTGAACGATTTGTGAAGGCCGGGTTACCCCTCCGTCGCGGGCGGGTACCGCTCGACAGCGCCGGGCCGAGGCCCCGGCCATTCTTACAACGGCATTGAGACGCCCGGGGGGGCGACCGTAACTTGCAGTCGCTCGCGGGCACGGCTTCCCCATCGTCCAGGTAACACGTGCATTCTGAGTTCGGCCTCTCCCTCGCGGATCGGCTGTCAGCCGGGACGCCGCTCACGGCTGTCGAGTCTTTGCGCATCGGGGCGGAGCTGGCGGCAGTCGTTGCTCGCGCACACGAGCGCGGTGTGGCACATGGCGCCTTGAACGCGTCGTGCGTTCAGCTCGAGAGCGGACGTGTCTCCGTCGCATGGGCCGACCATGCTGCCCTGGACATCGCGGCTGAGGACGACGTGCTGTCGATCGCGCGCATCATCCTGCAGATGTTCGGCGTGGGTGATGAGGTGGCCGTCGATCGCGCGGCGGAACGACTTGCCGCCATGGGTGTGCCGCCTGCGACACGGGCACTCTTGCTGTCGGCGCTCGGCCCACGCGGCGACCGGCCGACCGCCGCCGAGCTTCGCGACACGCTCGCCGCCAGTGCCCTGGCGGTGCAGGCTGGCGAGCGAGGGGGCGCTCGCGCCCGGACAGGCTCGTTCTTCGCTGAGCTGAGCAGACGACGAGTCATCCGCACCGGGCTATTGTACGGCGGTGCGGCCGTCGCAATCGTCGAAGCGGCCGACCTGTTCCTGCCTTCGCTCGGCGCGCCACCGGGCACGACCCGACTTCTCGCCATCCTCGCCGTGTGCGGGTTTCCCGTTGCACTGGCGCTCGCGTGGGCCTTCGACATCATGCCGGCGCATACCGCCGATGCACACGCGTGGAGGCGGGGCACGCTGGTTGCCATGGTCGCGGGGGCGTCGCTACTCGCCGCTGTCGTGCTGCTGCGCCGCCCGCCAAACGATGACGGATCGAACTCGGACACGCCGACGCTGTTCGCGGCGAGTCCGTCGCACGTCGCGGTTCTCGCATTCAACACGATCGGTGGCGATGATCGGTTGGCGGCGTTCGCGAGCCACTTGCAGTCGCGGCTGATCGATGGCCTCAGCGTTGCCGCGGCAGGCGCCTCGCCAGGCACGAGGCCCTTGCGCGTTGCGTCGCTTGCGACGGTCCTGCCCTTCTCGTTTCGCACCGTTTCCGTCGACAGCATTCGACGCGCCCTGGGAGTGGGAACGTTGCTCGAGGGTACCGTCGAGCCGGCGCCGGGATCGGTTCGTGTGCGCGTGCGTCTCATTGACACGGAGACGGGTGACCAGCTCGCGACCAGTCTCGCTCAGGCCAACGCCGACGACTATGTCGTTCTCCTGGATGCGGTCGCGGATTCCGTGCTCCGGCTCATCCGCATGCAGCTCGGCCCGATCGTTCGGGAGCGGACACGGCTTCTCGAGACGCGCGATACGTCGGCATTCCACCGTGTGGTCTGGGCAAACCGCCGACTCGAAGACTTCGACCCTGCGCTGCGCAGGCGAGACTACACGGGCGCCCAGCGTGTCCTCGACGATGCCGACTCGCTTTTCGCCGAGGCCGAGCGCTTCGACGGCGAGTGGGTCGAGCCGATCCTGGAGCGGGCACGGCTGAGCAAACGCGCCGTTCGCCTCGCAGCGGCGCGCGGCACGGACGCCGCCGAATCACTGATCGAGCACGGCATCGCACACATCGAGCGGGCCCTCGCCGTGAGGTCAGACGATCCGCGTGCACTCGAACTGCGCGGCGACCTGCACCAGCTGTGGATCCAGGTCGCGCCGCCGGAGAGCCCCGTGGACCGGGCACGGCTCATCGACGCCGCGGAACGCGACCTGCGCGCGGCACTCATCGGCAATCCTACGCCCGCCAAGGCCCTGCGGATCCTGAGCGAACTGGCCAGTGCGACCGGCCGCATGCAGGAAGCTCTGGACTATGGGCTACGCGCGTACGAGGCGGATCCGTTCCTCGAGCAGATCGACTTCACCGTCTTCCGCCTTTTCGAGTACTCGTTCGCGCTCGAACGCGACAGTGATGCGGCGCGCTGGTGCGGGGAGGGACGCCGTCGTTTCACGATACCGGTCTTTCACGACTGCCGCCTCTCGCTCGCCGCCTGGTCGAACGCATATCCACTCACGGCCGACAGCGCCTGGGCCGTGGTCACGGCGCAACTCGCCGAATACCCGGCTCCGCTCCGGCCCCGGCTGGAGCCGCGACTGCATGCCATGGCGGCTGCCATACTCGCGCGTGCTGGCGCGGCCGACAGTGCGCTCGCCGTGCTCCGCGAGGCACGCCGCAGGGATGACGGCACGAGCGGCATGTACCGCGCCGCCGCCGGTGTTTACGCGATCCTCGGAATGCCCGACTCGGCGCTGGCGGCCGTCCGCGCGTTGCTCGACGCCGATCCGTCCGCGCGGGCCGCGCTCGGTCGCACGCCCGAGCTACGCGGGCTCAAGAACGATATCCGATTCCTCGACCTGATCCGGTCCGTCCGCAACCCGGAGTTCTGAGACAGGCTCACTCTTCGCCGCAAACCCACTGCGATCCGGTCCACCAGCAGATAGGCTCGTCGCCCAGGGCCCTCCCCTTCTTGCAGTCCTTGGGCCCGTTCGACTTCGGGATCTTCTGGCTTCCGCCGTTCGGATTGGCCGGACGTTCATTGATCTTTTCGGAGCACCAGGCAATCGCGTGCACGGCGTTGATGTTGACCCAGACCTCCTGCTGTGTATCGCCTTCGCAGTACACGAGCTTGACACCGACCAGCTTCGTCCGGCAGGCCATCGTTACCTCCCTGGTGAGAGTTGCTGTATGCACGCGTCGCGCGTGGACTATACGGCGTGCGGCGAACGTTCGTTGCCCGACCCGAACGTTCGGGCACGCCGTACTCAAATCTGGTTCCGCGGGTTCTTCAGCTCGGCGAGCCGCTTGTTGACCGAGTCGGGCACGAGCAGGTCGTCCTGAATCTGGGCCAGCTCGTGCGCGCTCTTCCATTGTTCGTGGAGCTGGTCGAGCTCGAACTCGATCGACTGCCTCTCCGATTCCTCGTTGGCCACGATCTCCAGTGCCAGTCTGATATGCGGATCGAGCTTCGCAATGCGTGCCTTTCGGTTCTTGCCCCGGCGTCGGGATGCGGCGAGAAACACGTCATGCGCGGTGCGGCCGCGGGTCAGGACGTACTGCCGCGCCTTATCCAGCGTCTGTGCTGCAGACACATCCCAGTTGATCATCGGGAGGATCAAGCGCGCCGCGTGAATCCCGGGCATGCCCTCGAGCTCGAGCCGGCCGCGCAGGCGAAGCCGCCAGGAGTCGTCGCCAGGCACGAGCCATACCTCGGCGATGTCGCGTCGCCGGAGTTCGATGTTCGCTCCGTCCGGCCCGGATAGCCTGGCAATGGTAGCGGTTTGCCGTTTCTCGTGCACTACGCCCATGGCGACCAGGGCCGGCAGGATGGCGAATCCGATGTACGGCAGGGCAGCAGCCCCCCAGGCGATCAACGCAGTCACGACGATCGTGCTGGCGACGGCCACGCGGACGGCATTGCCGCGTCGGCCGACGGCGAGTTTTCGCCGGTGCCGCGCCTCCAGGCGGTCGGCATATCGCCAGGTCGCCAGGCCATCGGCGTCGGTCGAGCCAATGCGAACGAGCTCCGCGTCGCCAACCGCGGCGATCGCGGTTCCGCTGCCTTTCTGCCGGTCCGTCGAAGCGGCGAAGGCGGCCTCGCACTGTTCTACGGCGTCCCAGCGCCGATCGATCGGCGCGAGGTTCCACTCCTCGCAGGCCGGACAGATGATCCAGATGTAGCCGGACTCCGGATCGAAGGCGAAGCGACGGCCGACAGGAATCGCGGGGATCGCGTCGTTTTCGCCGAGGTCTCCGTGGCAGATCAGACACGAACGGTACATCGCGATCCTATTCGCATTCGCTCCCCCTGCGTCACGAAGCCACCAGCGTACCGATTCAGTGCTCGGCTTGACGATCGCGCCCGGGCCAGAGCGACAGCACGAGACCCGCGACCATCAGGGTGAGCAGGGCGAGGTTGATCAGAGAAGCGGGTTGTGTACCCGTCCGGGCGATCGGCATGAGCAGGAAGATGAGGCGCCGGCCGAGATGTTCCAGCAGGAGGATGGCGAACAACAGTGGGACCATGGCCCGGTAGCGAAACAGCGCGATCCCGCAGATCACGCAGATGACGAGCTGCGCCAGCCCCCAGACCGCGAGGAACGAAACCACGGCCCCTGCGGCATCCGGTGCGTACGTGTCCAGCGGAATCCCGTCGGCGGAGGTCGCCACCGTGTAGCCGTTGAAGATCGAGTTGCCGGCGATCGCTGCTTTCAGGAAGACCAGGACGCCGAACAGCCAGAGCGCGATCTTCCGACCCGGCAGACGATTGTCGAGGCGATCCGGCAACAGAATGGTCACTTCGTTCACCGCTACTCGATTCCTTCGTTGGACCGGCGCTCCGTGGTGCCGCCGCCCGGCCGCCGCATCAGCTCGTCGATCGTGAACACGCGGCCGCCGCGAATGACGACACGAACCTTGCGGGCGTCGCGGATGTCGCGCAGCGGGTCTCCATCGACAACGACGAGGTCGGCCAGCTTGCCAGCCTCGATCGTGCCGAGGTCGGCGCCGGCGCCAATGGCCTCGGCGGCGACGGATGTCGCCGAGCGGAGCGCTTCGAGCCGCGTGAGACCGCCGTCCACGTAGGCCTGCAGCTCGGCGTGCAGGCTGAGGCCGAACGGGATAATGGGCGCATCGGTGCCCGCGACGACGCGGCCGCCGGCATCGAGCACGGCGCGCAGCAGAGCGCCCTGGGGCCGGACGCGGGCTTCGACCGCCGCGAGGTCATGCGCCGCGTTCCCGCCGCGGGACCGCATGCTCGCGCCGACGTTCGGCCCGATCAGAGCGAGCCGGTGGTCCTCCGCGAGCGTCGGGTCCTTCGCGAGCATCAGGTCGAGCCCGCCTTGAAGCGCGATCGTTGGCGTGATGGCCATGCCGGATGCGCCCAGGAGGGCGACGACATCGCCGTAGCTACGGCTGAGCCCGGACATCTTCGTCGAGTAGCCGCGGCGGCTCGTGCCGCGGATGTGCTCGACGCCATCGGCGCCGTACGCGACGGCGGGATACAGCTCGTGGGACGTGACCCAGAGGCCGTGTTCGTGCGCGATCTCGATGGCGCGCCGCTGCAGCGGATCCGGCAGGCGGACGTACGTCTTCACGACATCGAGGCCGAGCTCCGCGACCCGCTCGATCTCGCGTTGCAGCTGCGGGCCGGCCGTGATCGAGTTCATGCCGGAGTAGTAGATGCGCGAGCCATCCATCGGATAGCCGGACGACAGGATGCGCGGTCCGAGGCGCCGGCCCGATTCGATCGCCTCGCGCCGGCCCAACGCCTCCCACGGATTGCTCGCCGGCTCGCGCACCGTCGTGATGCCATAGGCCAGCCAGATGCGGCCGAGCGGCTCGCCCCACTCGTCGCCCAGGTGCGAATGCATATCGATCAGTCCCGGCATCACCGTTCCGTTCGACGCGTCGATCACGCGACCCTCGTGCAGCGAGGCGGCATGCGGCTCGACGGCGCGGATGCGGCCGTCCTCGATGAGGATGTCCACGTTCCGGCGCGCCTCGGCGCTGCGGCCGTCGAAAACGCGGGATGCATGAACGACGACGCGTTCGGCGGCGGCCGGCCGCTCCCAGATGAGCGGCACCGGCACGTCTTCCGTCCGACCGTCGAGCAACGACAGGAAGCGGAGCCCGCGCGGTGTCGTGTACAGGACGCGCGTGCCATCGCCGGTGAAGCTCGGCGCGTCGGCCAGCTCGTCGGTGAGACGACGCGGCGGCGCGAGGGGCTCACCCGCCGGCGAGACCGGCAGCTCCCACAGCGTGCCGTCCATCACGAAGACCATGCGATGACCGTCGCGCGACCAGACAGGTCCGTCATCCTCTCGCCGGCCGATCGAGTGGTGCGGGACGGGATCGACGAGGCGCTCTTCGCCCGTCTCGACATCGAGCAGCAGGACCTGCGACGTGCCTTCCCGGAACCGGCCCGAATAACGTTGCAGCACGGTCACGGCGACGAGCTTGCCATCGGGCGACCAGGTCGGGCGCCCCGGCGCGAACAACGTCGGCCCGGTTTGTCCGCGGTGTAGCGAGCGGACCGCGCCGCTCGCCACGTCCAGCAGCATCACCTCACCCGTTCCACCGATGAACGCGATGTGAGCGCCATCGGCGGACCAGCGGCCGGCGAGCTCCCGGCCCGCGTCGTTGGTCATTGCGCGTTGTTCGCCCGTCCGCATGTCGTGGACCCACAGGTCCATCGAGCCGGCGCGGTCCGATGAGAACAGCAACCGCGACCCGTCCGGGGACCAGTCGGGATGTGATTCGACCCACGGATCGTCGGTCAGCCGACGAGGCGCCTGGCCGAAGGGCATGACCCAGACATCACCGAGCGCGACGAATGCGACGCTTCGGCCATCCGGTGACACCGTAGGTGCGACGACGCCGCGCGCCGTGCGAGGCCCGCGCGAATCGAGGTCCGGCGCGCGACGCGCATACGCTGGTCGGTCCAGCGTGACGCGCGCGCGGAACGGGACGTCGGCTGCTGTCGAGCCGCCGATCGTACGTCGCTTGATGCGGCCGTCCGCCGTGTACAGGAATTCCGTCGCCGAGAGCCACTGGACGCGGAACGGGAAGACGTCTTCATTGCGCGTGATCGGCCGTTCGCCGAGCACGAGGTCGCTCGCATCGCGGTCCGACGCGTTGAAGACGATGCCACGGCCGT
>JBFJPA010000038.1:0-15514 GCA_041617355.1 Longimicrobiales bacterium | reverse complement strand
CTTCCAGGACGTCATCACGGCGGCGCGGCTGTACTTCTACCGCGGCAGCTACGAGAAGTCGTATCGGCTGATGGTGGACGGAGCCGAGCGCGCGTCGGCGATGGGGGATGTCGTGACGGCGGTGCACGCGTTCGTGGACGCGGCGCACATCGCGATCCGGCTCGAAAACGGAGTCCAGGTGCTGGACAACCTCGAGCGTGGCCGGCTGCTCGCGCGCTCGCCGCTGCTCAGGGCGGCGGACCGGGCGCAGCTCACCGCGCGACTGGGTACGCCCACGGCGGTCGCCGCGGGTCGCAACCGGAATCACTGAGGAGGTCTCGCTCGAGGGTCGGTTTGGAGGGAATCGCTTGCGAAGTAAGCCAGATCACCACGTCACGAATCCCTCCTTGAATCCCGCCTGAACCTTCCTCCTCATGTGCGCCTCCGGGCCGCCAACGAGCGAAGAGGGCCGCCGCCAGAGATGGCGACGGCCCTCGCGGCTTCCCGTCGATGCACTTCGATCACTGCGTCTGCTGCAAACTGGTCAGCGACCAGCCGGCCGCGCCTCGCTGGAACTCCGCGGTGAAGTTGAAGCGCGGCTGCTGACGGCCGCGCGCGTCGGAAAAATCGGCGGCGACGACGAATGTCGCGCGTGCGGTGTTTCCACTCAGCTGGACATCGGCGCGATCGAGTCGCGCGCTCAGGTCGCGCACGCTACTGCTGCCGTAGAAGCCGCGCCACCGATTGGCCCAGTCGCCGCCCGCGCCGGGGAAGTCGCGTACGATGGCGTTCATGTCGCGGCGTTCGAGCGCGCGCACGAACGCTTCGATCACACCGCGCACCTGTTCTTCGGCCGATGCCGCGTTGCCGCTGTCGGTCGGTGGTGGCGGCGGTGGCGGTGGCGGCGGCGGCACGACCGGAGGCGGCGTCGCAGCGGACAGCCGTTCGAGTGACGGCGTCCAGGTGGCCGTGCGACCGGACTGCACGCGCAGTTGTGTGCTCGTGCCGCGGTAACCGGGCGCGGTTGCTTCCACCTGGTACGTGCCGGGCGGCAAGGACAGGTCCCTGCCCGTCCAGCGGCGCGCCGGACCATCGCCACGAATCACGACTTCCGCGCCGGCCGGGAGATCTCCGGCGATGCGAAGGCTGCCGTCTTCGGGTGTCCCGGGAGGTATCGCCGCAGGCGGCACGGTCGGGATGGTCTGTGTGCGGGTCGTGTCGACGGGCGTCTGTCGTGTGGTGTCACCGCTCGCCACTTGCGTCGTCGTGTCCATGGGCGGCTGCGTGGTCACCGGTGGCGGTGCCGGCTCGATGCTGATGGGGTCCGAGCTCGGTGGCTGGTCGTTCCCCGAGATTAGCGCGCGAACGCCGACGAAGCCGCCGCCCAGGACGACGACGGCCGCGGCCGCGATCCCGATTCGACGCAGGTCCAGCTTCGACGGGGCTCGGGCCGGCATTGGTGTCGCCGTTTCGACAGCGGGCGTCCGCCGCGTATCCGGCGGTGGCGTGACGGGCTGGCCGACCCTGGCCGTCTCCGGTGCGACGAACGGCTCGGGCGATTCTTCGGTATCGGGCGAGAGAACGGTGATCAGTGCGGTGGCCCGGTGCTCGCCCGTCGTGGCCGTCACGGTGACGAGACCGGGCCGGTGTGCGACGAGGTTGCCTTCGCCGTCGACCGTCGCGATGCGCGGGTCGCTGGTGGACCAGGTGATCCGGTCGGACAGGCGGTCGCCGGCCAGCGAGGAACGCAGCTTCAGCTCATCGCCCGTCGTCAGCGAAGGCCGCGCGAGCGTGAGCGTGAGCGGCGGCCGATCCACGGGCGTCGCGCCCATCGCGCCCATCGCGAATTCGACGACTTTCGCTCGCTGCGGGTGCTCATCGGGAAGCGGCCGGGCACCCATGGCGGCGGCGGCGGCGGCCGGCGAGGTGAAGCGGTCCTCCGCTTTTTTCGCGAGCATGCGCAGGATGCCGTCGGCAACCTCTACCGGGCAATCGGCGCGCAACTCGCTGATCGGCACGGGCTCCTGATTGATGTGCGCCTGTACGACGGCCATCGTCGCACCGGTGAACGGGGGACGGCCGGCCAGCATCTCGTAGGCCACGACGCCGAGCGAATACTGGTCGGACGCGCCGCCGACGGTGCCCGAGGTGCATTGTTCCGGACTCATGTACGCCGGCGTGCCGACGAGGAAACCAGTGCGTGTCAGGCTGGGCTCGTCGGCGACCTTCGCGATGCCGAAGTCGGTGACGCGGACGTTGCCTTCGGCCGTGAGGAGGATGTTGCCGGGCTTGATGTCACGGTGCACGACGCCCGCGCGGTGCGCATAGCTCAGGGCGCTCGCCGCCTGGGCGAGCCAGTGCAGGACGACGCCGACGGGCAGTCGCTCGCCGCGCATGAGCTGCATGACCTGACCGACCGTACGGCCGGGCACGTACTCCATGACGAAGTAGTGCAGGCCTTCGCGCTCATCGACATCGTAGATGGTAGCGATGTTCGGGTGCGACAGCTGCGCCGTGATGCGCGCTTCCTGACTGAAGCGCGCGACGAGGCCGGGGTCCATCATCAGGGCCGGCGACATCACTTTGATGGCGACGCGGCGGCCGAGGCGTGGCTCTTCGGCGAGGTAGACGCCGGCCATGCCTCCATAGCCGAGCAGCTTCGTGACGCGGTAGCGGGGCTTGGCGACCTCGGCGACCCGCGTCAGCAGCTGCTGCCAGGGATTGGCGAGCGCGCCGGGCTGCGTGGCGCCGCACGCCGTGCAGACGGGCGTGCCCTCCGCCAGTGGTGCCCCACAGCTTCCGCAGGTCTCGTTCGCCATGGCTCTGAGTGTCGGCCTCGCGGCGGCCGCCCGGAAAGGCGGCCTCTACCGGGAAGCTCGCGTTAGCGTTGCGGCTCCGCAACCGCGCCCGGCCGGGCCGCGCGTCCGCGGGCTCGCCTCAGCGCACGCTCGCCAGAATGCTGAACAACAGCTGGCCATCGTTGTTCGAGCGCGCGCCACGGCTGCGTGCCGTGCTGTCGTAGGTGTCCATCAGCGACACCTTCAGGCCGATAATGCTGGACAGCGCGTACTGCGCGCTGGGCGCGATCTCGACCGTGTAGTCCCTCGTGTCGTCCATCTTCGGCTTGTAGAACGAAACGAAGTCGAGCCGGACCCGGTCGCTGCCGAGCGTGTGACGCGCGCGCAGGCGGGCCGACCAGCGGCCGATCGAACGAACGACGCCCGTGACCGCGTCGTCGCTGCGCGGATCCGTCCGCTCCGCCAGCGCCGCAATACTGAGATCCACGCGACTCCGCTCGTTGTCGACGAACCGATAACGACCACCGGCCCCGCCGCTGGCCCGCGAGTCGATCTGACGCTGCAAACTCCCTTCGGCCGATGCGAAGACGAACGGACTGAAGCGACCGCGCGGCAGATAGTCCGCGCTCAGAGTCGTCGACCATGCGCGCTTGTTGACGAACCGTCCGTCCGCGGGGTTCTGTGCCTCGCCATAATCGAATGCGGCGCCAAGCGTCAGCTCCCATCGTGGGTCCTTCCATTCCAGCTTGCTCCGGCTCAGCAGCGCGGCCTGCTCGGAGGCGCCGAAGAAGACGCTCGCGCCGAGCTCGACATCCAGTCGCCAGGAACGGCCCGGCTGCTGGGCGAGGACCGGGTGGGCCCAGGCCACGAGCAGGACGGCGGCCGCCGCTGTCACACCTCTCATTTCGTAATCCTCCCCCGCTACGGGCCGGCACCGCCGCCGGCCGGCGGGACCGTACCGGCCGGCGGCCGCAGCGTCAACCGATCGCTTGCCCGGCGTGGGGGCCCCTGCCTATGGATTAGACGGCCTGCCGGCATGTCCCCTGCAGCGCAGTGACTGCGAATTAGTCTCTGGGGGCAGTACGTCTGACGACAAGGAGCGCAACCGTGGTCAACGCACGCGTGTGTCTGAGGCTCGCGACCTTCGCTGTGATCGCCGGCCTGTTCGCCGGCCCGGCCGCCGCCCAGACCAAGACACGAATCGCGGTCCTGCGGTTCGACAACGCCACCAGCAACCGCATTTTCGGCGACCAGCTCGGTGAGGCCGCGGCCGACGAGCTCACGACTCAGCTCGTGAAGTCCGGCGCGTTCACGGTTGTCGAACGACGCGAGATCGCGGCGATCCTCGAGGAGCAGAAGGCCGGCATGAGCGGCGCCATCGATGCCGCGACCGCCGCACGCGTGGGCAAGGTGCTCGGCGTCCAATACGTCCTGCTCGGCTCGATCTCACAATTCTCGATCGAGGAGAAGTCGGCCGGCATCGGCAGGCTCAGCGTGTCCGCATCGTTCGCCGAAGCCGAGAGCAAGCTGGACGTCCGCGTCGTGCACACGACGACGGCCGAGATCGTGGCAGTCGCCGAGGGCGGCGGCAAGAAGCGGATGGGCGGCGCCAGCTACAAGGATATCCGGCTCGATCGCGACTTCAACGCGGGCGTCGCTCAGGAAGCGCTGCGGCCCGCCGTCGAAGACGCCGTCGACAAGATCGTCAAGCAGAAGGATGCGCTCGCGGCCGCGGCGCCCGCGGCGCCACTCGCGCAGATCGTCGGCGCCCGGGACGGCTCCTACTACATCGACCGCGGCGAAAGCGCGGGCATCAAGGTCGGTCAGCGATACGACGTCGTACGCGTAATCGACACCATCCGCGACGCGAGTGGCGCCGTGCTCGACGAAGTCACCGACAAGGTCGGCGTCATCGAGGTCACGCGCGTGCTCTCCCAGTCGGCCATCTGCAAGCTGGTCGAAGGCGAGGCGAAGGAAGGTGACCGGGCCCGGCCGCAGGGCTGAGCCCGGCCGGGTCCGCTTCGGGCGGCGGCCCGTTCGGCCGCCGCTCGTTCGCTTGTGCCCGCGGCAATCGCGACCTTACGTTCATTACGACGTCCGCTACGCGACGGACGCAGCAGTTCCTTCCGGTTCTGGCTCGCCGCCGCGGTGGTGATGCCGCACCTATGAGCGCAGACCAAGCTCACCGGTCTTCCTACTTCTGGGATGACATCCAGCAGCGGCTCGAGGCCGCGCTGGAGCCCAAGTATCGCATCGTGCGCCTGCTCGGTGTGGGCGGCATGGCTGGCGTCTTTCTCGCCGAGGAGGTGCGACTCGGGCGTGAGGTCGCGCTCAAGGTCATGTCGCCGCACCTCATGACCGACCCGAAGCTCATCGAGCGCTTCTTCCGTGAGGCCCGCACCACCGCGCAGCTCGCGCACGCCCACATCGTCACCATCTTCGACGTCGACGAGAAGCACGGCCTCCACTTCTTCACGATGGCCTACATGACGGGCCGGACACTGGCGGAAGTCATGTCCGAGTCCGTCCAGCCGGTACCGATCGGGCCGATCAAGGCCTGGCTCTACCAGATCGCGACCGCCCTGGATCACGCGCACGAGCATACCGTCATTCATCGCGACATCAAGCCGAGCAACATCATTCTGAATGCCAATGGTGATGCCCTGGTGACGGATTTCGGGATCGCGAAGGTGTTGGACGAGCCGGGCCTGACGAAGACGGACATCATCGTAGGCACACCGGCCTACATGAGTCCGGAGCAGTGCGAAGGCGTGCCGGTCACGGGGGCATCGGACCAGTACTCGCTGGGGGCGCTCGCGTATCAGCTGATCACTGGCGAACCGCCGTTCACGGGGCCGACCATGGCCGTGATCAACGCACACCGCTCGAAGCAGCCGGATCCGATCGCGCACCGCCGTCCGGACTGTCCGGCCGAGCTGGCCGACGCCGTGCACCGGATGCTGCGGAAGAACCCCGCAGAACGCTGGCCCACCCTCGTCGACGCGTTCCACACGTTCGCCGCCGCCGCGATGGTCACGACGCGAGACGAGCTGCGTGAGCAAATGCGCACTCTGGCGGCCCGCGCTACGGCAATGTCGATCGAGTTGCCGTCCGGGACGCCCGAGCCCGGCGACCGCGTGAACGTCACGGCCGTCGCTCTGACCGGCGGCGGTAGCTCGCTCGGCGAGCGTCGGCCCTCGTGGTCCACGCGGAACCCCGAAGTCGCGCATTTCGATGAGCAGGGCCGGCTCGTCGCCGTCGCGCCCGGCACGACCGAAGTGATCGCTACCTTGGGAGATGTAGAGACGCGAACGCGGATCTCCGTCTCCGCGACGCAGATCTTCGCGGCGCCGCCGCCGCTACCGGAGACCGTGGGTACCCCCGGCGTGACACTCCCCGTTTCGACGCCCGGCCCCCGGACGCCGCCCTCAGCCGGCGCGCCGCCGGCCGTTGCGCCAGCGCCCCAGGCGACGCCGACACCGCCCGGTCTGACCCCGGTGCCGCCGAATCCGCCCCCCACGGAGGTAACGCCGCGGCCTGGCGCCTTGGCCGTTCTGGCGGGCTGGCGGCGCTGGCTCGACTGGCGAGCCGGGGCCGCCGCGATCGCCGTGTTCCTGGCCGTGATCGCGTTCGCCCTCACGCGCGATCCCGGCGACTCCCTTCCCACTGGTATCGAGAGCGATCCGCTATCCCCCGCGGAGTCGGGTCTCGAGAGTGCGGTTCCGCCGGCCTTGCCGGTCGCTCCGCCGGAGGTGGCAACCACGCCACCCGCGTCCCCCCCACAGCCGACACCGGTCGCGCCGGATACCCAGGCCGTGGCGACGCCACCGCCGCCGCCGCCGCCGCCTCCTCCTCCTCCTCCGCCACCACCACCGCCGGGGCCAGTGGCGGGCGGCATCGCCGATCTGATCGTCGCCCTCGAGAGTGCGCTCCAGAGCATCAACCCCGATCGCGTTCGCCGGGTGTACGGGTCGTTTACGGGACAGGAAAACTGGTGGCGCACCCTGCTACAGCACCGGGACGGCACACGCGTCGAAGTGCAGCTGTTCGAGCGGAACGTCGCGCCCGAGCCGCCCGGACGGCGGGGGGTGTATAGCGGACTCGTCCGTTCGGTCGGCGCGGATGGTCAGCCCCGCCAGACGCCGTTCGCGCTCTCGATCTTTTTCGAGCCGGCGACCGGGGGCTCCTGGCGCATCGGCCAGATCACGTCCTGACGTCGCAACGGCGGCGCTCCCGACGACCGACAGTCGTCAGTGCGACCATCTCAACAGTCGGATCTGCACGCTCCCGTCGAGCCGTGAGGCATCCACGGCGAGGTCTAGGCTCAACCGCGTCGTGCCGTCGCCACCGGACGACAGTCCTGTGTTGTGACGGATCGCGTAGCCGCGCGCTTCGATCGCGCCGATGAGGGCGATCACGGCGGCAGCACCCACACCCAGCGGGACGAAGTTCTTTCGTTTCTCGATCGACGTGCAGCCGAACTCGTCACACTCGAGTTTGCCGGGACTCGACAGCGCCAGGGATCCGACGATCGCGGCCCCGGCGGCACCGGTGAGCAGCACGCCGAGTCCAGGCCGGCGCGTCATGAACTGCCCGAGTCCCGGCAGCAGCAGGCCGCCAACGAGCGCTCCGCTCGGGTTCA
The DNA here is from genome assembly GCA_041617355.1 of Longimicrobiales bacterium. Classification (GTDB taxonomy): domain Bacteria; phylum Gemmatimonadota; class Gemmatimonadetes; order Longimicrobiales; family RSA9; genus JBFJPA01. The sequence continues at coordinate 8,095 of JBFJPA010000038.1, read as the reverse complement.
TGGGTGTACTCACGCTCGCTGCGGCTTGCGCAGGCGCGGCCGGCGGTGTGGGCGCGCCTCCTTCGACCTTCAGCGGGAAGGTCCGGCGAAAGGCGTCGCCGCTGTTCGGTTCCAGCACGATCTCGATCCCGGCGAGACCTGCTGCGAGATTCACGAAGCCCGAGAAATTCACGGCGCCGCTCGGATCGTCCTCGAGTGTCGCGGTCGCGCCCATGATCACGACCCTGCGCACACCGCCGGGATGGAAAGCGAGACCACGAATTCGCAGAAGCGCGCCGGCCGGCATCGTCACGACACCGTCTTCGCGAGCCCACTCGATCGGCTCGTACACCGTGACGTAGGGCGCCTGCTGTGCCGTCGCATTCCCCGGTATGGCACATACGAGCGCGACGACTGCGGAAAGCAGGACTCGCCGCTCCGTAGCCTTCCATGCCAGTCGAAACATCGCGTCACTCCATCGATCGCTGTGGTTGCGCGACGAACGTCACCGCCCTGGCCGGTCCTGCAGCTCGTTCACTGAACGCGGCCCGCGCGACGCGCTGGACACCACCGGCTCGATCGTGCCGCTCACGTTCCCGATGTCCGGGGACGGCGCCATGTTCGCCAGGAGCAGCGCGATACCGGATCCAGCCTGGACGACGAGGTTGTTGTTCGCGATCGCCCAGAAAACGAAGTTGCCGGTGTAATTGGTACCGTCATTGTAAGCCCGGACGTTCGTGTTGGTGAACAGCCGATAGTAGCCGAAGTACACGCGCTGCCCGCCCGCCAGGATCACGCACTCGCAGCGGTTCTCCGCGGTCAGGCCCATGTTCACGCCCATCAACAGGCGCACGGCGGTCTGATTCGTGACCAGCGGTGCGAAGTACGACGTTTCACCCACGACACTGTCGATCGTGTAGTTGATACCGGTCGTCTGGTTCGTGACCTGGACTGGCGAGAAACTGCCGGTCATGGCGTCACCGAGGCTGCGGCCACTCAGGGTTGGCTGAACGAGTGCCCAGCTGAGGGCGACCTGATTGACGCGCGCCGTTTCGAACGTCTGCGTCGTCGGCGTCACGGTGCCATTCGTCTGCACCTGCGCCGCCGCGACCTGGCCGACCAGCACGCCGTTGATCGTCACATTGATGGGGCCGACCAGCTGGTTCTCGACCCGGATCGCGAGGTTGCCGAGTACCGTGATCGAGGCCGTACCCTGCACCCCTTCGCTGGTGGCCGTGATCGTGGCCGTGCCGGACGCGACGCCGGTGACCAGACCGCTCGACGACACCGACGCGATTTGCCCGTTGCTCGAGCTCCAGCTGATGGATCGACCGCTCAGAATGTTGCCACCGGCGTCCCGCGTCGTCGCGGTCAGCTGGATCGTGCCGCCAGGCGTCACGGTTCCGCTCGCTGGCGCAATCGTGACCGATGCGACAGGAACGGTTACGGTCACGCTCGCGGAGCCCGTCACGCCACTCACGGATGCCGTGATCGTTGCGGTGCCCGGGCCAACCGCCGTTACCGTGCCCGTGCTGCTCACGGATGCGACTGTCGAGCTGCTCGACTGCCAGTTGAAGCTCGCGATGGAAACCGCCTGGCCCTGCGCGTTCGTCGCCGTCGCGGTCAATTGTGCGGTCTGTCCGACCTGTAGTGAACTGCTCGCGGGGGTTATGGTCACATTCGTGACGCGCGGCGCGGGTGGCTCAACGATCTCTGCGTCGCCGACGCAGCCACCCGTCATCAGGATCGCAAGCCCCAGCCAGCTCCAGCGGGTGCCCTTTTTCATGGCGGCCTCCAGCAATATTGGCCGATTCGCGGCGCGGATCCTTCGCCAGGTCGAATCTGCCGATTGGAGCCGTTGGAAACGCCGCAAAGCAATGCGCGTGGGCACAACTGCGGAATCAGTCGGGCTCCGGGCACCTGGCAGCAGGAGGGTGCCGACTTCTACATGGACATACAAAGGTCTTGGCCCAAGGTAGTCCGACAATGATGTCAGGGGCAAACAAAAAGCATCCGGTGTGCGCTGGCAAATAACGACGTCCCGGTGCCGATCCGCCCGCTTTGAATCGCTCGGACCCGTTCTCGAAGCGACGAACGGCGTCGCGCGTCTCAGGCGCCGGCGTCTATGTACTTGCGGGCCGCGCGTGTCGCCTGATACGCCGCCGCGCGTGTCGCCTCGAGCGCGGCCGCCTCCGGTGTCGCCGCCAGCTTGCCCGGCGTGTTGCCGGTCCCCACGCCGAATGACTCCGTTCCCGCCAGCGAGCCGTCGGCCGAACGGTAGATCCGCAGCGTGACCGTCGCGCTGCCCGTGTACATCCCGCCCACGGACGGGACGGCCTGCGACGTGGCATCGACCAGGACGACGAACCCGGCGCCGTGCGTCTGACCCAGGCGCGCGATCGCGTTCGTGGCCGGCGCCGGCCCGGCCTCGCTCGCGCGGACCTGGTCGGAGTCCACGATCTGCCAGCCACCACCACCCAGCTCGGTCGCAAACGTCGTCTCAGCGGCGTCGCGGACCGCGCCGGCCTCCGCGCGCACCCACAACACGAGCCGTGTCGGATCGAGGGCGGGCGGCTCGGGCGCGGGCGGTGAAAGCGGGCGCTCAGGTGCAGTCTGTTGCTGCCCCGCCTGCGTCCCGGGAGTACCGGTGGCCTGGCGCGGGCCAGGTTCGCCGGCGCCCTGCCGCACGGGCGTGTCCGCGGCAGGTGGCGGCGGAGCGACCGGGTTCGGTGGCGGTATCGGCGCCGGCTGGCTCGCCGGAGGTGTCGACGTGCCGGGCTCGCTCGGCTGGCCACGGCCGAGCCGGGTCACGTTCAGCACGCCGAAGACGGCGACCGCGAGCGCGGCGGTGGCCAGTCCCGCGACGGCCGGCGAGATCCGTCGACGGCGGGTCTGCTCTTCGGCGCTCGCCACAGCCGGTGCCGGTGAGGTGCGTGCGGTCGCGCGCGGCGCCTCACCGCGCTCGAGACGCAGCAACACGTCGTCCAACTCGGCGATCACGGGCTCGAAGCTCGGCCAGCGCCGATCCCGGTCCTTCTCGAGGCAGCGGTCGATACACGCGACAAGCGCGGCCGGCGTGCCGGGCACCAGGCCCTCCAGCGGGGGCGGCGACTCGTGCGCGATGCGGTACAGGACCGTCGTCACGCTCTCGCTCTTCCCGCCGAACGGCCGCTGACCTGCAACCAGCTCGTAGGCGAGCACACCGAACGAGAAGATGTCCGCGCGTTGATCGATGTCGCGGCCCGCGAGCTGCTCGGGCGAGAGGTAGCCCGTCGTGCCGATGCTCAGGCCCGTCTGCGTCAGCTGTTGCTGCGCTTCCAGCAGCTTGGCAATGCCGAAGTCCATGATGCGGACCTGGCCATCGCTTTGAACCCGGATGTTGGACGGCTTGATGTCGCGGTGGATAACGCCCTGTGCGTGGGCATAACGCAAACCGTCAGCGATCTGGCGCAGCCAGCGCACCTTCGTCGCGTCCGGCACAGCCGCGCCGCTGTCCAGCACCTGTTGCAGGTCTGCCCCACTCAGGTACTCCTGCACCAGATACGGCTCGCCATCCTCGACGCCGAAATCGTAGACCGTGACGATGTGCGGGTGTTTGAGGCTGGCGACGATCTCGGCCTCGCGGACGAAACGAGCCCGCATCTCCGGCTCGCGCAGCGTACACGTCTTGATGGCGACATCGCGCTTGAGCAGCGGATCGAGCGCCCGATAGACACGACCGAATCCGCCTTCGCCGACCTGCTCCAGGACCTGATACTTGCCGTACGAAGATGTCATGACGGGATCGCCTCCGATCGCGGCGAGAGATTGCTCGCTGCACCTGCAAGATCGGGGTCACACGGGCGGGTCCGCCAGCGGCGGTCCCGTGGCCGGCCGGCTCGGACGCTCGGCGGCGCTTGACGTTGCGCCTCGCTGTCGGCCATGATGGGCTTCCCGCTCGGCTTCAGCGCCCCCAATCCGGGAGAATCCATGCGTGCCCTCGGCCTTGTCGCCCTGGCTCTCGCAGCCGCCTCGCCGCTCTCCGCCCAGACGTTGCGCGACAACTTCTCGCGCCTCTACACCTTCGGGCAATGTGGCCGGCCGCTCTGCCTGGACGTGAACGCGGCCGTCCATGGCGAGCACTACAACCCCAGCGTCGCGCAGGGTGAAGACAACCTGCTCGCTTTCCTCGAGAACGCGATCGGCGTGGCCGTCGGCAACATCCCGTTCTCGGCAGCCGCGAGCGGCGTGACGTTCAGCTTCGAGGGCGGCGTGCCGGTCGCCACCACGGTGTCGGCCGGGCCGATCTTCGCCGACCGCGCCGAGACGCTCGGCCAGGGCAGACTGCTTTTCGGCGCGAACGTGTCGGGCATCTCGTTCAGCAAGGTGCGCGGCAAGCCGCTCGACAACCTGGTGCTCCGCTTCCCGCACCAGAACGTCGGCGGCGCCGCCCTCGGCGACCCGTCTTTCGAGCGCGACTACATCGAGGTCGCCACCAACCTCGACCTGAGCCTGCTCGTGACGACGGTCTACGCGACCTACGGCGTCAACGACCGCATCGACATCGGCATCGCCGTGCCGCTCGTGCGCGCCAAGCTGACGGGCAGCAGCCGCGCCACCTTCATCCAGTTCCAGCCGCAGAACTCGCCGCACTTCTTCGGCACGGAACAGAACCGTCAGGTCGTGGCCAACGCCGAAGCGGAAGGCAGCGCGTTCGGCCTCGGCGACATCGCCGGCCGACTCAAGATCTACCTGGCGAGCGGAACGACGTACGGTTTCGCGTTGCTCACGGATTTCCGGCTCGGCACGGGCAGCGAGGAGGACTTCCTCGGCTCCGGCGCGACCACGTTGCGTGTACAGGGCGTCGGCTCGGCGCGTATGGGCAACTTCTCCCCGCACTTCAATGCCGGCGTTCTGCTGAACGGCGCGGAGAACCAGACGAATCGCCTCGTGGGCACGGTCGGCTTCGACCAGCTGCTCGGCGAGCAGATTACGTTCGCCGGCGACCTCGTCGGCAGCTTCCAGCTCGGCGAGAGCCCGCTCGGCTTGCCCGACCCGGTCGTCTACACGGCGCCCGCACCCGCGCCTTTCACGCTCAACCTGACTGATATCCCCGACAAGACGGACCATTTCCTCGATGCCTCCGTCGGCGCAAAGATCCTCGTCGGCCCGGACTTCCGCGTCGTCACGAACCTGCTGCTGCCGCTCACGAACAGCGGCGTGCGGCCGAGTGTGACGTGGACGGTCGGGTTGGAGCGCACGTTCTGAACGGATAGGGCAGAGGGAGAGGGACGGGGATAGGGTGAGGGAGAGGGGATAGGGTTCAGGGGATCGGCGATGAAAGGGACGGGGAGCACCGACTGGTGCTCCCCGTCGTGTTTTCAGTTGCCGCGGGGCGCGCCGGCATTGAGCCAGTTCTGGACTACTCCCACCGAGCCGCTGGGCATCCGCATCTCGCTCGGACAGGCAGCGCCCCCCGTGATCTTGCAGATCAGAACACCCGAGTTGGCCGTCAGGTAGCTATACGCGTTCGTCGCGTTCGAGAAGTTGCCGTGGCACTGCGTGCACGGCAGCCGCGGGAAACCGCCCGGATTCGCGGCAATGAACAACGGATACACATCCACGTCGAATGTCGAGATCGTGTACGTGACCGGAATGTCGCGCGGCGCGACGCCGGGCATGTTCGAGGTGACGCGGATGTTCGCGTTGTAGGTACCGCGGCCGAGGCCGGTGTCGTTCGGCCGCACGATCAGTGTGGCCGGTGTCGTCGTGCCGCCGGCCCACGAGACCGTGAGCCAGCCCTGTGAGCCCGTGTAGCTCACGGTGAAGCTGAGCCCCGTGATCGCGCCGGCATTCGCATTCGTGATCGCGACGTTCTGCTGCCCGGGCAGGTTCCCGCCACGGAACGCGCCGAACGAGAGGTTGCCCGGATTCGCGACGATCATCGGCGGCGGCCCGACCGTCATGCTGACCTGCACGTTGACCGGGCTGTTCGCCGCGACCGATGAGGTCACCGGAACGGTCGCCGTGTAGGTGCCCTGCGCCAGCGTGCCCTGGTTGACGTTCAACGTCAGCGTGGCCGGCGCCGTCGTCGGCGAGATCGATGCCGTCAGCCAGTTGGTCGCACCGGCGCCGTACGTGATGGTGCCGACCGCGAGACCCGACAACGTGCCGCCGCCGCCGTTCGTGATGTTCACCGTCTGCGCCAGCGGCGGCGTGCCCTGGAACGTCGCGGTGAAGGCGACGTTCGTGTTGCTCAACTGGATCGCCGGGAACGGCGTGACCGTGAGTGCGACACGTACGATCACCGGCAGAATCCCTTGCTGCGTGGATTCCAGCACCACGTTGGCCGCGTAGTTGCCCAGCGGCAGCTGGCCGGATGCGGCCCGCAGTGTCAACGTGGCCGGCGCCTGCGTCGCCGACAGCGTCGCCGTGAGCCAGTCGCGCGCGCCGCCGCCGTAATCGATCCGCGCCGAGAGCCCGCCCAGCGTGCGTCCGCCGCCGTTCGTGACCTGCACGGTTTCCGTCGATGTACCGCCCGGAACGGTCGTCATCGGCACGAGATCGCGAGAGACGGCAATGGACGGCGGGCGCTGCACGCGGAACCGGACCAGGATCGACTGCGGCGAATTGATCGCGTTCGTCGCCGTCACGCGCACGGTCGCCGTGTATTCGCCCACGGCGAGCGTACCCTTGGCCGCCGTCAGCGTGATCGTCGTCCCGGACAGTGTGGCCGTCAGCCAGCCCTGCGGCTGCCCCTGCGTGTACTGCGGTGACGACACGGCGAGGCCTTGGAAGGGTCGGTCGCCGCCATTCTGGACCGTGACCGTCTGTGGCGCCGGGCTCGGCTCGTTCTCCAAAATGTCGAATACGACTTCGGGCGAGACCTGGATCTGCGCGGGCGCCACGACGGAGACCTGCGCGGTCGCAACGCTCGATCCGGCTACGGCGCTGATCGTGGCCGCACCTCGGGCGACGGCCGTGACGAAGCCCGTCTCGGCCACGACGGTCGCGACGCCGCTGTTGCTCGAAGACCAGACCACGCCCCGGGGCGCGCCGATCGCCGTCAGCTGGACCGTCTCGCCAGGCCCCAGCTCCGCCGTGTTCGGCGAGATCGAGAAATCGACGCCCGTCCCGTTCTCGCCCGTCTGGCACGAGCCGATCACCACCAGGCTCAGGACAACGGCAATCGTCGCGTTGAGAGGTCGCATCATGGTGTGGCTCCGACGCCAGAGGATAGAACGGGGGGCGGCCGGGCGTCGCGCGCCGAACGCCGAACTTCGGAAACCCGCGCCGCCCGCACCAGCGACCCGTGCTTGACCTCGACAACGAGCCCCGGCCACATTCGCGACGGCCGGGGTCCTGCTCTGCCGGCCTGACAGTCGCGAGCCCGGGAGCCCGGATGCCGCTATACCTCGACGTGCCCGTCTACTCGCAATCTACGCCCTACGAATGCTGGTGGGCGTGTATGCGCATGATCTTCGCCTACTACGGGCATTTCTACCTGTTGCCCGACCAGATCAGTAGCCGGTTCGACCTCTCGCTCAGCCCGTTCCAGGCGCACCAGAGCAGGTCGCCCCTGCCGCCCGACGACGCCACGATCGTGTCATCGCCAGCGCTCTGGCGCACGTTCGGCGTGCCACCCGTCGATGAAGCGATGCAGACGCTGTCCCAACTCACCGGATTCCGTCGCATCGCCGAACGGCCGGTCGCATGGAACCCTGAAACGCTCGAGCAACTGTTGCGCCAGCACGGCCCGCTCATGTTCTACGGCCGCCGCCAGGGCGCTTTCCACGCGTTCGTCCTCACGGGCGCCGATGGCGTGCAGGCGTGTATGCACGATCCCGACGGCGGCGAGCCGTTCCGCGAAAGCATCGAGAACTTCAACCGCCGGCTCGTGTCCATCGGCGTGGATCGCTCGGGCCGCATCAATTTCCACAGCTACAATCCGATGTACCTGCCATCGACGCCGCCGGTGCAGGAGACGTTGCAGGATCCGCTCGGCTCGCTGCGGTAGGGCGAAAGACCTCAGGCCCGCTCAGGGTTGCTGCCCTGCTGCGCGCTGAACATGAATGTGCTCGGTGACTGCGCGTTCTGAGCCGGCGAATCCACCAACCCAGGCGCGAGCTCAGTGGCG
>JBFJPA010000037.1:0-15604 GCA_041617355.1 Longimicrobiales bacterium | reverse complement strand
GCTCGGCTTCGGCGCCAGCGCCCTGGTCCGCGGTGCTGCCGGTCTGGCCACGCGGTTCGGCACTCCGCCGCTCATCATCGGTCTGACCGTCGTCGCCTTCGGGACGAGTTCGCCCGAAGTGCTGGTCAGCCTGCAGGCGTCGCTCGCAGGCGACCCGGAGATCGCGCTCGGCAACGTCGTCGGCTCCAACATCTTCAACGTCCTCTTCATTCTCGGCCTCGCCGCCGTCATCACACCGCTGCTCGTGTCGGAGCGGCTGGTGCGGCGCGACGTGCCGATCATGATCGGCGTCTCCGTCCTGGTCTACCTGCTCTCCCTGGACGGCCGGCTCGGACGCGGCGAGGGCGTCGTGCTCATTGCCGGAATCCTGGCGTACGTCGGCGGGCTCGTGTTCCGGACGCGGCGAACGGAACCGGACCAGCTCGATGTCGGCGCCGACCTGCAGCTCGCGCCTGCCAAGCATTGGCTGGGCGATGTCGCGTTTGTCGTGGTCGGCCTCGCCCTGCAGGTGCTGGGCGCACGCTGGCTGGTCAATGGCGCGGTCGAGATCGCGACTTCGCTCGGCGTGAGCGAGCTCGTCATCGGGCTGACCATCGTCGCCGCGGGCACGTCGCTGCCGGAAGTCGCGACTTCGGTGGCGGCCAGCATGCGCGGCCAGCGGGACATCGCCGTGGGCAACGTAGTCGGCTCGAACATCTTCAATCTGCTGCTGGTGCTGGGTGCGGCGGCGGTCGTGGCACCGGGCGGATTCGCGATTCCGTCGGGCGCACTCACGTTCGACCTGCCGATCATGATCGCCGTGGCGGTCGCGTGCCTGCCCATCTTCATGAACGGCTACTCGATCAATCGCTGGGAAGGGGCCGTCTTCCTGCTCTACTACATCGCCTACACGATCTTCCTCGTGCTCGATGCGACGAACCACGCCGTGGCCTCGTGGTTCGGCGTCGTCATTCTCGTGTTCGTCGTGCCGCTAACCGTGCTGACGCTCATCGTCGTTACGGTGCGTGCGCGGCGCCGGGCGCGGGCCGGGCCGGGCGTACGCTGAAGGACGCCGCACGAATCGAACGGGTTCAGCGGGATGGGGTCGGGATCGGGGCTAGTCCGGGGTGCCGGGCAGGTCCACCTCGACGACGAGCACGTGGTCGAGGTCGAGCTCGTTCTTCCAGGTCCCGTAGAACCGTCCGTGCGCGTGGGTCAACGGAATGAAGCGGAACGGCAGTCGCGCCGTAGCGAAGTAGCGCCCGTCCGCATCGAAGACGTCCCACCGGTCCGAGCCGACCTGCGCCGCGTCGAATTCGTTGCCGTCACGGGCCGCATCCGCGGCCGTCCGGATGCGCTGCACCCAGAGCGTCCCGCCGGGGCCGGGCAAAAAGTGCGCGAACACCGGATAACTTTCGGCGAACGACATCCCGTTCAACATTTGCTCGATCAGCGCCGGGTCCACGCCCTGCTCGGTCATGGTCTGCCGTACGAGCCGCAGAAAGGCGCGTTTGTCGGCTTCGGTCACCGGCTGCGGGATGTGCGTGCGCGTGACCACCCGCTGCAACCGTCCCTCCATGTCGCGGACGTCGACGCGGTAATTCCCGCTCATACCCGTGAATAGCAAGCCCGCGCTGTCGACGGCCCAGACCGGTTCCGCATCGTACGCGGAGAACTGCACGACACCGCCTCGAAACCGGATCGTGCGGCTGGTCGGCATACTGTACAGCGTATCGCCCACGCTGCCGTCGCGCTCGATGACGAGGATGACGTCGTCGCGCAACTCGGGATTGCGTGGCGTAGCCATGGTGCGCGCCATTTCCAGAATGCGACCGTCCGGCTGCATCGCGAACCGCTGCGGCAGCGTGCCGGTCGGGAACGGCATGGGGATCTCGCGCGCGGCCGTGCCATCGGGCGAGTACACGTTGAAACGGCGGTTGCCCGGATCGGCGACGAACACGCTGTCCGCGAACAGCATGACGGCGACCGCGAAGTCACTCAGCTCGCCGGGCCCGCCACCGGAGCCACCCATCTCCCGGAGGAAACCGCCCTGCGCGTCGAAAACCCGGACCCGGCGGGCCATCTGGTCGAGGACATAGAGCTCGCCGCCTTCCGACACGGCGATCGATGCGATCAGGCCGAACTGGGTTTCGGCCGCGCCCGCAGCGCTGCCGATGCGGAGGACTTCGCGGCCTTCGATAATGTCACCGAGGATGGGCTGGGCGGGATTCTCCACAATGGTGACACCCGCGCTGTCCCGCTGCGTACCTCGCCACGTCTGTGCGGCATCCGCGCACGCCGCCAACCCGAGCAGCGTGAGCACGGTCGTGAGGCGAGGCCACTGCATCAAGCGGTCCTGTTCGACGTGAGGGCGCGCGAGGCGGGTGCCTCGCGACTGACCCATGTACAGCCTTCCCGCCCGTTTGGCCAGACCCCCGGGGGGCAGGGCGCCCGGGCGCGCACACCGCGGAACGGGTTGCCGCGATCCCGAGGCAGGCGGAGATTTCCCCTGGCTCATGCGACTCAGCACCCGGCTCCTGCTTCCGCTGCTCGCCGCCGTTTCCGCGGTGATGCTCGTGTACGCGTTCTGGGCGGTCCGCCAACGGGAGGCGACCCTCACCCAGGAGGCGCGGACCGAGACGCGCGCGTACGCGAGGTCGCTGGGGCTCGCCATTGAGGCCGCGTTCCGCGACCCCGTTCGCAAAGACGCGCAGGAGATCATCGATCGCCTGTCTCGCGAGGAGACCGTCTACGCGGTCCTCGTTTACGACGTGGACGGCACGCCGGAGTATCTGAGTGCACCGCTCCAGGCGGGGGACGCGGCGTCCCGCGAAGCGATCCTGCGCGTGCTCGCCAGCGGAGAGCCCGCGGAATTCGAGCGTGACATCGCCGGCGTCCACGTGTTTTCCGTCGTGCGGCCCCTGGAGGACGTGCTCGGCAAGGTCATCGGCGCATTCGAGGTCACGCAGCCGCTCTCGTTCCTACAGGCGGAGATCGCACGCACGCGGCAGCGATTCCTGTTGAACACGGCTACGCTGCTGGTGGCGGTCACGGGCGTGATGCTGTTGCTCCTGCGCCGGCTGGTATCGCGGCCTCTCGCGCGTCTGATCACGGGCGCACGCGCGCTCGGAGCCGGCGAGCTCGGCCACCGCGTCAGCGCCGATCCCGGACCGACCGAGCTCGAGCAGCTGGCGCAAGAGTTCAACCGGATGGCCGACCGGCTGCAAGCCGCGCACGCTGGCCTGGTCCGCGAGGCCGAAGAGCGGGTTCAGCTGGAGCGGCGGTTGCGCGAGACGGAAAAGCTGGCCGCCGTGGGCAATATCGCGGCGGGCCTCGCCCACGAGATCGGCGCTCCGCTCCACGTCATTCGCGGCCGCGCCGAGATGATGCTGCGACGCGATACGCTCGGCGTCGCCGAGCAACGCAATCTCAAGATCATAGTCGAGCAGATCGCGCGAATCACGCAGATCGTGCGCAATCTGCTCGACTTCGCGCGGCGGCGAGAGCCGAGCATGGAGACCGTGGATGTGTGTGACGTATTGCGTGGCGTTGTCGAGCTGATGGAGCCCGAGCTGGACCGCAACCGGATCGCGTTCGCCTGGGAGGGCGCGACGTCGGCATGGGTGCGCGGTGACCGGAATCTCTTCAACCAGGTCTTCATCAACCTGGTCGTCAACGCGATCCAGGCGCTCGGCCAGCGCGAAGCCGATCGCCGGCTCACGCTGTCGGTCGCGGAGGACCAACGGGCCGGAACGGTCGTGCTCGAGGTACGGGACAACGGGCCGGGCATTCCGACCGATCTGGCCGCGACCGTTTTCGAGCCGTTCGTGACGACCAAGGCGAGCGGCGAGGGCACCGGCCTCGGCCTCGCCGTGGCGCGCACCATTGTCGAAGACCACGGCGGCCGGATCGAAGTCCATGACGGCGACGGCGGCGGCGCCGTGTTCCGCGTCGCATTGCCCGTGTCACAGGCCCCGGCGACGGCCGATGTCTGACCGGATCCTGCTCGCCGAGGATGACCGCGAGCTGCGCGAGTTTCTCGTCGAAGTGCTGGTCGACGCGGGCTTCGAGGTTTCGGCCGCGCCGTCGGCGGATCTCGCGATCCGGGCGCTCGCGTCGGACGATCGGATCGATCTCGTCGTCACGGACCTGATCATGCCGGGCCGCCGCGGACAGGAGCTGCTCGCGGAGGTCCGGCAGCGGCGACCCGAAACGCCGGTCATCGTGATCACGGCGTTCGGCTCGATCGATTCCGCCATCGACCTCGTCAAACAGGGCGCCCACGACTACCTGACGAAGCCGTTCGGCACGGACGAATTCCTGCACGCTGTGGGGCGCGCCCTCGCGGAGACGCGCGTCGGCCGCGAGTCAGCTCAACAGGCCCGGCTCGCGGGCGCACCGCCACCCGGCTTCGTCGGCGCCAGCCCGGCGATGCTGGACGTCTTCCGCCTGATCGGGCGGGCCGCACGTTCGCCGCACACGGTGCTCGTCACGGGCGAGAGCGGGACCGGGAAAGAGCTGGTCGCCCGCGCGCTACACGCCGCTTCGGGCAGAAACGCGTTCGTCGCGGCCAACTGCGCGGCCATCCCGGAATCGTTGCTCGACTCTGAGCTGTTCGGCCACGAAAAGGGCGCGTTCACGGGAGCCGACCGCGACCGGCCCGGTCTCTTCGAGGCCGCGCATGGCGGCACGCTGTTTCTGGACGAGATCGGCGAGCTGCCGGCCACGTTGCAGCCGAAGCTGCTGCGCGCCATCGAGCTGGGCGAGATTCGCCGGGTCGGTGCGGCCCACGCGAAACGCGTGGATGTCCGCGTGGTCTGTGCAACGAATCGCGATCTCGAGCGTGCGGTCGAAGTCGGCGAATTCCGCGAGGACCTGTACTGGCGCCTGAATGTGCTGCACATCCACGTGCCGCCGCTCCGGGAGCGGCCGACCGACGTCCCGCCCCTCGTCAAACACTTCGTCGGCGGCCGTCCCGTCAGTGCCGAGGCCATGACGTTGCTCGCCGCCTATCCGTGGCCCGGCAACGTGCGTGAGCTGCGCAACGCGATCGAGCGCGCGACGACGCTTTCGCCCGCTGGCGAGATCCGGCCGTCGGACCTGCCGCCCCGCATCCGAGAGGCCGGTCGCTCCGCCGCGCTCGTCGCCGATGCCTCGCGGCGGCAGGCCACGCTGCGCGATCTCGAGCGCGAATACGTGCTCGAGATCCTGCGGCAGGTGGGCGGCAACAAGTCGCGCGCGGCGGAGATCCTGGGCCTCGATCGGCGCACGCTGTACCGCAAGCTCGAGGAGTACGGCGAGACCTGAACGGGGCGGAACCCCTCAGCCCCGTGGCATTTTGCCACACCCCCCGGCCGTTCCAGCCCGTCGGTGGCCTTTACGTCAAACCATTGTCGAATTGACAGTTACGCAAATTGGCCCGGTCGGCACCGGGCTTGCTCTAGCCCTTGGTGTCCCGCCGGATCCTGCGGCCGGTGGACCCGATCCAAGAGCGGAAATGTCCGGGAGCGGCCAACGTCAGCGCAGACCCATCAGGAGAGTTAGCCATGAAGCGTGTCGGGTATGTGGTTCTGGTCCTCGGCCTGGCAGCCGCCGCGTGTGGCAAGAAGCAGCCGCCGCCGACGCCCACGACCTCGACGCCGCCGGCCGCAGCGCCGCGGAACGGCAACAATGACGACGAAGAGCGCCGTCGCCGCGAGGCCGAAGAGGCCCGCCGCCGCGAGATGGAGCGGAAGATGGCCGTGCTGTCGGAGCGCGTGTTCTTCGCGTACGACCGGAGCGACATCTCTTCGGAGGCAGCGGCGACGCTGCAGGCGAAGCTGCCGATCCTTCGTGAGAGCGAAGAGATCCGGATTCGGATCGAGGGTCACGCGGACGAGCGCGGCTCGATCGAGTACAACCTCGCGCTGGGTCTGCGCCGGGCGCAGGCCGTGAAGGACTATCTGGCCGGGTTCGGCATCAGCGCCTCGCGCCTGACGGTCGAGAGCTTCGGCGAGGATCGTCCGCTGGATGCGGGCAGCAACGAGTCGGCGTGGGCACGCAACCGGCGGGCCGAGTTCGTCGCCGCGGGCTTGCGCTAAGACAAAGCGAACGGGAGCGAAACGCCAGCTGATGTCGCATCGACACACCGTGCTGTTTCTGTTGCTGGCAGCGCTGTTCACGGTCGGGCTCCGTCCAATGCCGGACGGAGCCCTCGTTCCCGTTTTGGACGTCGCAACGCTTCCCGCTGTTGGAGCACCGGTCGAGCCGTTCATCGCATTGCTCGAGACGGCGCCGGACGCAGCCGAGCAGAACGGCATCGAAGCCATGCAGCGCGGTCTCACGGCGCTACGGGCTGGACAACACGCGCAGGCAAAGGCGGCGTTCCATCAGGCGGCGCGTGATCTTCCCTTACTCGAAGATTGGGCGCTGCTGTACGTCGCGACGGCGGCGGCGGCGTTGGGACAGGCGGACACGGTGGATGCCGCGCTGGCGCGCATCGATCCGTGGCTCGCGGCCGAGCGCGGCTGGGCCATCCGGGTGGACGCGCTGCGGCGCTCGGGCCGGTCGGCCCAGGCGTTGCTCGTCGCACTCGATGCGTCGGATCGCCTGACGGCGCCGGAGCGCCGCGCCGCCGCGGCCTTCGATGCCGCGCTGGTGCAGCTGGCGCTGCGCGATACGGCGGCGGCGTTCGGCACGTTGCGTCGGGCCATGGACCTGGCGCCGACGTCGACGTTCGCGCTGGATGCCGCGCGTCAACTCGCGGCCCTGCCGCGCGCGTCGGCGGACGATCACCTTGCGATCGGCCGTCTGTACGCGCGTCACGGCAATGCGACGCGTGCGTTGACTTCGATCGATCGGTACCTGGCGAGCGGCCGCGGCACCGTCGCGGAGCGGGGCCGTGCGGGCGTCGACGCCGCGAAAGCGCTTTTCGATGCACGGCGTTATGCGGAGGCGGAACGCCGGCTGACCTCGCTCACGAAGGAGCGCCTGCCCGACTCGGTCGCGGCGGAGGCGAGCCTGCTGTTCGGCCGGACACAGCTTCGGCTCAACAAGACGACCGCCGCGCGCGCGACGCTGCTGCAGGTCGGCGAGGCGCACCCCAATCAACGGGCCGCGGCCGAAGCGCTCTATATTCTCGCCGATCTCGATCACGACGCCGGCCGCATCGCTTCGGCCCGTGAGCTGTACGAACGCGCCGCGCGTGCCTTGCCGGCGTCCGACGCGTCGGGCGATGCGGCGCTCCGACTCGGCGGCCTGCTCCTCGCCCAGGGTGATGCTGCGGGCGCGGCACGCGTATACGAGGCGTATCACGCCGCGCACACGACGGGCAACCGGCGCATCCAAGCGGCGTTCTGGACGGGTCGCGCGAAGCTCGACGCGGGTGACTCCGCGGCCGGCCGACGCTTTCTCCAGGAAGTCGTCGATGCGGATCCCGTCTCGTGGTACGGCCTGCGGGCCGCCGACCTGCTCGGGGGCGCCTGGACGGTTTCACTCGGTGCGACCGCGGCGACCGGACCGGAGGGACAGCGGCTCGGTGAAGCCGCGCTCCGTCGCCACGACATCCTGTCGCAACTGTCGCTGAAGGACGCCGTCGACCTCGAGCTCGTGCGGCTGCGGACGCAGCTCGCCCGCCGGGATGGCGCACTCTATTCGGTCGCCGAAGGTCTGCACGAACGCGGCCAGTTGCTTCCCGCCGTCCTGCTCGGGCGCGATATCCGGCGCGACGAAGGCGCGTGGAACCGGCGACTGCTACGCATCGTCTATCCGTTCCCGTACCGCGACGAGATCACGACGCAGGCGAAGCGGCGCGGACTCGATCCGTTCCTCGTCGCCGGCCTGATCCGCCAGGAGTCGCTGTTCAACCCGACCGCCAAGAGCGTGGCCGGCGCGATCGGCCTGATGCAGGTCCGGCCGCCGACCGGTCGCGAGCTGGCACGCAAGGACGGCGTGAACGGCTTCCAGAACGCTCACCTGCAGCGGCCCGAGCTGAACATTCGCCTCGGCACGCTGTTCTTCTCCGACCTGCTCAACCGCTACGATGGCCGCGTCAGCTACGTGCTGGCCGCGTACAACGCGGGTCCCAGCCGCGTCGCCCGGTGGCGCGACCTCCCCGAAGCCGTCGATCCCGACCTCTTCGCGGAACGCATCCCGTTCCGCGAGACGCGCGATTACGTCAAGGTCGTGCAGCAGAACGCCCGCATCTATCAGGCGATCTACGCGGAGTAGGGCTGGGGCTGGGGCTAGGGCTGGGGCTGGGGATCGGCAAGATCGGATGAGATGTCCGAACTGACGCCACGCGAGCCGAATCTCGTCGCGTTCATGCGGGAGCGCGGATTCGGCTCGTACGAATCGCTGTGGCGTTGGTCGGTCGGTGAGCGCGCGGAGTTCTGGGCCGCGGTCGTGGAGCGGCTCGGCATCCGGTTCCGGCAGCCGTCACGTGTGACACTCGATCGGTCTGCTGGTGTCGAGCACGCCCGCTGGTTTCCCGGCGCCTTCCTGAACATCATCGACAGCTGCTTTCAACACGATCCCGAAACGCTCGCCGTCATTCATCGGCGTGACGGTTTGCTGCACCGCGTGACACGGCGTGAGCTGGAGGCCATGGTGGACGGCGCCGCGCGTTGGTTCCGGGCAGGCGAGCGCGTGGCGATCATCATGCCGATGACGCTCGACGCCGTCGTCGCGTACCTGGGCATCATCAAAGCGGGCGGCACCGTCGTTTCGATCGCCGACAGTTTCTCGGCTCCAGAGATCGCGACGCGGTTGCGCATCGGTCAGGCCCAAACGGTGCTGACGCAGGACGTGGTCCGGCGCGCGGGCCGCACGCACGTGCTCGCGCGGCGCATCCGCGAAGCGGGCTCTCGAAACACGATCGTGGTCCGCACGACACCGGAATTCGCCCTCGATCCGGACGAACGTGCCTGGGAGCTCGAAACATCGGGCGACCCGTTCGACGCCGTGGCCGGACCGTCGCATGGCGATACGAACATTCTCTTTTCCTCCGGCACGACAGGCGAGCCGAAGGCGGTGCCCTGGTCGCAGCTCACGCCGATCAAGGCGGCGATGGATGGCCATTTCCACCAGGACCTGGGACCCGGCGACGTCGCGTGCTGGCCGACGAGCCTGGGCTGGATGATGGGGCCGTGGCTGATCTACGCGTCCCTCATCAATGGTGCGGCACTCGCACTATTCGATGACGCGCCGAACACGCGTGCGTTCGGGGAGTTCGTACGGGACGCGGGTGTGACGATGCTGGGCGTCGTGCCGAGCCTGGTTTCGGCCTGGCGCACGTTGGCCTGTCTGGACGGCATCGACTGGCGTGAGATCCGACTGTTCAGCTCGACCGGCGAGCCATCGAACGAGGCGGACATGCGCTGGCTGATGGAGCGGAGCGGAGGCAAGCCCGTGATCGAGTACTGCGGTGGCACGGAGATCGGCGGCGGCTACATTACGAGCACGATCCTCGATCCGGCCCCGCCGGGCACGTTCAACACGCCCACGCTGGGACTCGATTTCGTCATCCTCGATGCGCAGGGCGAGCCGGCGGACAGTGGAGAGCTGTTTCTGGTTCCGCCGTCCGTCGGGCTGTCGGCCGAACTGCGGAACGCCGACCACCACGCCATCTACTACGAGGACGTGCCGCGCGCCGGTCTGCGCCGCCACGGCGATCAGTTCGAGCGGGGCGCCGACGGACTCTACCGCGCGCTCGGCCGCGCCGATGACACCATGAATCTGGGTGGCATCAAGGTGTCCAGCGCGGAGATCGAGCGCGCGATCGCGGGCGTACCGGGAATCCAGGAAGCCGCCGCCGTCGCACGGGGCCGCGATGGCCCCGACCGGCTCGTCATCTTCGTCGTGCCCGAGTCTGGCGCGTCAACCGATCCGGCGGGTCTCCGCGCCGCGCTGCAGCGCGCGATTCGCGACAGACTCAACCCCCTGTTCCACATCGCGCGCGTCGAATTGATCGACGCCCTACCGCGCACCGCATCGAACAAGGTGATGCGCCGCGAGCTACGCGCACGACTGAAGAGCTGAACCACTCCCCTCACTCCCCATACCCTCGTTGTGCGTGGCAAAGAAGCCCGGTCCCGCTGCGCGCGACGGCGTTGCGCGCAAGGCGGACGCGGACGATTGTTCTCCCGGCGGGCCTAGGGGACCCCAGCTGGACCAGTTCGTGGGCGGGGGCGTAGTCTGATCGGTTCGCGAAAAACCCGTGTTGAGGAGCCGAGTCATGGAACGAACGAGACGCCCGGTCTTTCTGGTCGGCGTGATGAGCGTGCTGGCGTGTGCGGCGCCGGATGCGCCGGCGGGCGAGGCGGCGATCGAGCCGGCGCTGGGCAGCTTGAGTGTTGAGGATCTGCTGCGTCACACGAGCGTGCTGGCGTCGGACGCGTACGAAGGTCGGGCGCCGGGCTCGGCGGGTGAAGACAGCACGGTGGCGTACCTGGAGCGGACGTTTCGGGAGCTGGGGCTGCAGCCGGGGAATCCGGACGGGACGTTCGTGCAGGCGGTCCCGCTCGTAGGCATCCGGACAGCGGGCCAGGCGTGGTTCGATGTGGCGGGCCGGCGGCTGAGCCTGCGCTTCCCGGACGACTACGTCGCGGTGTCGCGGCGTGTGGTCTCGACGATCGATGTCGAGGCGTCGGAGCTGGTGTTCGTCGGCTACGGTGTGGTCGCGCCGGAATACGGCTGGGACGACTACAAGGATGTCGATGTTCGCGGCAAGACGATCGTCATGTTGATCAACGACCCGGCGATTCCGGATCCGGCCGATTCGACGCGACTCGATCCTTCGGTGTTCAATGGCAACGCCATGACGTACTACGGGCGTTGGACGTACAAATACGAGATCGCGACGGAGAAAGGGGCGGCGGGCGCGATCATCGTGCACGAGACGGGGCCGGCGGGTTATCCGTGGGCAGTCGTCGCGGGCAGCTGGGGCGCGGAGAACTTCGATATCGCATCGCCCGACGGCAATCAGGGCCGCGTTCCGGTAGAAGCGTGGATCACGACGGACAAGGCGAAGGAGTTGTTCGCGGCCGGCGGCCAGGATTTCGATGCGCTGAAGCGCGAGGCGCTGACGAAGGACTTCCGGCCCGTGCCGTTGAACGGGACGGCCACGTTCCGGCTACGCAACGAGACGCGCGAAGTCGCATCCCGGAACGTCATCGCGAAGCTGGACGGCGGGGATGCGGTGCGGCGGGACGAATACGTGATCTACACGGCGCACTGGGACCACCTTGGCCGTGACGATCGGATGCCGGCCGGTCAGGACAACATCTTCAATGGTGCGCTGGACAATGCATCGGGCACGGCCGGCCTGATCGAGCTGGCGGAGGCGTACACGAAGCTGGCGGCGCCACCAGCGCGCTCGATCCTGTTCCTGGCCGTGACGGCGGAGGAGAAAGGCCTGCTCGGCGCGAAGTATTACGCGCAAAACCCGCTTTATCCGCTGGAAAAGACACTCGCGAACATCAACATGGACGGTGTGAACCAGTGGGGCCGGACGAGTGATGTCGTGATCGTCGGGTACGGCAATTCGACGCTGGACGACCTGCTCATCCAGGCGGCGACAGCGCAGGGACGCACGGTCGTGCCGGATCCCGAGCCCGAGAAGGGCTTCTTCTACCGATCCGACCATTTCGAGTTCGCGAAGGAAGGCGTGCCGGCGCTCTACACGGATGCGGGCGTGCAATACATCGGCAAGCCCGCCGGTTACGGCGAGCAGAAGCGTGCCGAATACACGGCGAACGATTATCACAAACCGTCCGACGACGTGAAGCCCGACTGGGACCTGGCGGGCGCGATCGAAGACTTCGCGTTGCTGTTCCGCGTCGGTTACGACGTCGCGAACACGGACGTATGGCCGGAGTGGAAGCCGGGCACCGAGTTCAAGGCGAAACGCGACGCGATGATGAGGGCGGCGGACCGGGGGAGGTAGGTCGGCGTTCGGGTATGAGAGCCGCCGCCCGGGTCGCGGGGCACGGGCAGGGGCACGTTCACGGGACCCGTGCACGGGCCACGGGCACGTTCCGGGCTGGGCTTCGCCGTCCCGTCGCGTCTTCCCTATTCCATGAAGGAAGAAAATGACACGGACGCTGTTGCTGCTGAGGCATGCGAAGTCGAGCTGGGAGGATCCGTCGCTGGCGGATTTCGATCGGCCGCTGAACGATCGGGGACGCCGGGCGGCACCGGCGATGGGAGCGTGGCTGCGGAACGAGGGGCTCGTGCCGGAGCTGGTGTTGTGCTCGGCGGCGCAGCGCGCGATGGACACGTGGGCGCTGCTGGCGCCGGAAACTGGCGTCGCGGCGGCGGTCCGCGTGGAGCACGACCTGTATCACGCCGAGCCCGAGCGCATCCTGCAGTTCGTGCGCTCCGCGGGCGATGACGTGCGCACGCTGATGCTCATCGGACACAATCCGGGCCTCGAATCGTTCGCCGACGCCATCGTCGGTGATGGGAAGAAGAAGGAATTGGCCCGGATGCGATCGAAGTTCCCGACGGCGGCGGTGGCCGTCATCGAGTTCGACGTGGACCGGTGGTCGGGCGTGGCACCGGGCTCGGGCACGTTGCGGCGCTTCGTGCGGCCGAAGGAGCTCTGAGGGAACGGAACGGGTTGCGGGGCGCGGGCAGGGGCACGTTTACGGGACCCGTGCACGGGTCCCGGGCACGTCGGGCACGGGCGCGGGCACGGATCCCGGGCACGGACAGGGGTGAGAGTCAGGTCGTGACGATCACCATGGTGGCGACGGCGGTTTCGATCGCGTCGTTCACGGCCTTCCCGAGCGTTTCCTCGGACACGAGCGACTCGATTCGGTCCCGCCGGCTCTTGATGGCCTTCTTGCCGAAGACGATAGGCAGCACCTTCGCGCTGTTGGCGAGCGAGAGCAACACGACGGTGCGGGCATCGACGGGCGCATCACCGAAGATCGCGGATTCCAGCCGCTGCACGATCTCGCGTTCCGGCTTCGGGTCGAGCGCCGGGTAGACGCGTCGCTTGAACAGGAGCAACACGCCCTTTTCTTGCTCGCGCAGGATGCCGCGCTGGCAGAGCCGCTCGGCCATGCGCTTGCGGAGGCCACGCGCGCCCGCGAAGCGCATGACCCATGTCGACGGCGAGCCGCGTCGTTTTGCGGTCGCGACCCGTTCGAGGCATTCATCCAGCAGCGGCTCGCCGATGGGCTTCGGATCGAGGAGCTGCACGAGCCGTTTCTTCGGCGGGCCGATCAGCTCGACGCGTCGACGGACGATCAGCTCGGCGAGGATGGCGCCGCCGATCGCGTAGGCGTAGAACCCACCGTGGGAAATCGTCCCCTTCTCGTCGTGCAACGCGAGCAACAGGATCTCTTCGTGCAGGAACAGCGGCGAGCTCATGTCGTTCGTCCGAGTCGAATGGTTCGCGGCGCAGGGTCCGCTCGGCGATGACCTCCCGGTCGGTCCGGAGGCGACCGTCGAGCTCCTGATCCTACGCCGCCCGACCGGCGGGAGTGTCGTCGCGCGGCCGTCGACGCGCTCCCGCACGGCCACCCGCCGAGGGTTGTTCCGCGGGCCCGTCTACAACAACGTCGGATTCGCGATCCAGAGAGAGGCGTTCAGGGCCGCGGCGAAGAGGACCCACGCGAGGTACGGCACGAGCAACGCACCCGCGGCGGGTCGGATCCGGTGAAACAGCACGATCGCCACGGTGATCAGGGCGGCGAGAATGGCAATCGTGAAGAAGGCGAGGCCGCCATCGCGCCAGGCGAAGAAGGTCCAGCTCCAGAGTGCGTTGACGCCGAGTTGCACGACGTACACGGCCAGGGCCCGGTCCACGCCCGGCCGCCGCGGCCGCTCGCGCCAGACTAGCCAGGCGGCGATGCCCATCAACAGGTACAACACGGTCCAGACGGGGCCGAACAACCATGCGGGCGGCGCCCAGGCGGGTTGTACCAGCTCGGCATAAAACGTGGGGGCGCTGACCGAAGCCGTCGCGCCGATCGCGCCCGCGCCGAAACTGAGTGCGAGAGACAGGCCGAGCGCGAGGAACGCGGCAACGTTCATGGGTCAGTGGCTCCGTGGTCATGGGGATCGTCTGCGCGACGCCGGCGCCCACGGCGGGCTCCGCTTCGTGCGATTCCAGCGTCGAAGCAGGAGTATTGTGCTCGGGGGCGGCACTGCAGGCAACGGTTGGCCGGACGCGTGGAGTGTCGAGAACGTCTACGTTCGCCTCGCGGAGCGAACGAGCATCAGACGATCAGCGCCGTTCGGCGACGCTCCGCCGCTCCGACCACATCACGTGGGCGTTGCACGTACCGGCATGGTGGAGCCACGGACTCCCCGGCGTCACTTCGCTGGCTGGAAGTCCGATGGACGCTTCCGTCGCGTGGGGCAACTGCAGGAAGTGGTAAATGGTGACGGAATCGGGCAGCTCGCCGTGCGGGCCGCGGGGACCGGACGCCGTGATCAGGTAGCCGCGATCCGGCACGTTCACGCGACCGGCCGTTACGTCCTGACAGAACCGATCCCGGAACGCTTTGCCACGAAGGCCGAGCTTACCGAGCCAGTTCTGGTATGCGACGAACTCGGTCATGCCGCGATGGTAGCACTGAATCGAGAATTGCGCGTCGTCCGGAGCGTCTCCTAGACATTCGAAGACGCCGGCACCGGCCCGCACCTCGCGCGAACCGTTGTTGGCCGGAACCACGAGACGGGCGGCGGCGGCGAGATCGCCCGGCAGCAGACGCAACAGCACATCGAACTGCATCACCTCCGGCTGGGCCTGACCCGTGCCCGGGAAAAACGTCGCACATGCGGCGAGCAGGCACGCGGCCACGGTCCGCACCGCTCGAGGACGACGAACAGCCGCATTCCTCATCTCGTACCTCCGCATGCTCGAACGTTGGCCCGCGTCGGATCAGAAGCTCTCGGACCCGTGCGGCGAGCGCCAGCAACATGGGGTGGACGGTTTGCCTACGGTGTGAACGACTCCTTCCGGGCAGTCAGAACAGCAGCCTCAGCCGCAACATGCCCCACAGGATGTGCCAGTAGACGTAGTAGATCGCCCGAAACGTGTACATCGTCATGAAGTCGTGGCGCTTGAACAGGTACAGGCCCGTGAGGTTGATGGCGAGCACGTGGACGCCCACGTAGGCAGTTGCCCAGACCGGTGACCGGCCCGAGCCGCTCACGACCTGGAAGGTCGGCTCGATCAGGGCGGTGAGCACGATGCAGATCCAAACGATGTGCTCCCGTTTCGCTCGGCCGGCGAGCGGCCACGCGATGCCCAGTAGCAGCGCCAGCGGCGCGGCGTGAAACACGGTCTCCGCCACGAACGCGATGCTCGGGTAGAACAGCCACGATTCGGGCGATTCCACGTTGATGTCGGCCGGGAAGCCACCGAGCAGATCGACGAGAACGACGGGCAGTGCAAACGCCGTGGCGAACAGAATCGCCCGACCCAGGCCTGCCCGCGTCCCCACGGGGTCGCGAATCGCGAAGCCTCGCCTCCGCAAGACAGCCAGCGCCGCGACGGCCAGTGCGGCAACGAAAAGCGTGCTGACGACCGGCGCGCGGTCGCCGAAGTAGGGCCCGAAGGCGGGACTTCCACGGACGGAAAGAACCGCTGCCGCCCCGATGCAGCACGTGCAGAGGACCAGGAGCGCGG
>JBFJPA010000036.1:0-15617 GCA_041617355.1 Longimicrobiales bacterium | reverse complement strand
GACCGTGATTTCTTCCGGACGCGTCCCCGGGTTGAACAACGTGAGCGTACCCGTTCGGGTGCGGTCATCGATGTAGAGGGCAACCGGGCTCACGGACACGGCGGCCGCGCGAACGGCCATGCCGAGCGCGATCACGGCGCACAGTCCAAGGATTCGCCAACGCTTCCGCATCATGAGTTCTCGATGACTCCCGTTACGTGCCCGCGACCATCAGGCGCACCGTGATGGTGCCGCTGTAGGTGCCCGGCGTCTGCGAGACGGTCGGCTCCGCGCGCCCGCCAATGTAGACGAAGGCGCCGCCCTGACCGGGCGAAATCCGAATGTCCAGACTCTGGCCCGGCTGGAAGACGAACTGCCGCCCTGATCTCCACAGCTCGACGATTCCGTCGCCTGGCCCGAACCGAAGCGGCAGCGTGCGCCCGCTGGCCGAGACCAGCGCCGCCGGCACGGTCACCAGCAGCGTGTACGATCCTGAACCGACGATCTCCAGCTCCGCCCGGCTCGCCGCGTTCGTCGGGGTGACCGTCACCGGAATCGGAGCCACGACAGTCCCGAACTGAAGCCCCTGGCGCGGCACCACCGAGACCTGGCCCGCCAGCGGCAGTCCCCAAAGGCATGCGGCGCACGCCACCGCCAGACCCAGCCGTCGCGTGCGCCGCATGATCACCCCTCGGGAGTGAGGCCCACCGGCCTCGCGCCGATCAATACACGGCCGTGAACGTGAACGACAGCAGGCCCGTATACGTGCCGGGCACGCGGTTCGTCGTCGCCGCCGGCGTGATCGTGCCGCCGACCTGCAGGTACGTCGTGATCGTCGTGCCGTTGCCGCTGCCCGTCCGGTTCGGCATCGATCCGCACGCCCCGGCCGCGCCGATCAGCGCACCCGACGCGCTCGACGACCAGCCGCACTGGAATGAAACCGGAAGGTCCGGCTGACCCGCCAGCGCCAGACCCGTCGGCAGCGTCGCACTCACCGACACGTCGGAGTTGTGGTCCACGCGAACCGCGCCCAGGCTCTGGCCGGCGCCCGGAGCAGAACCTGGCGTCACCGTCGCGCCAGATCCCGCCGGGATCGAGCCGAAGTTCAGGTCGCCCGAGTTCGTGACGTTCAGGTACGCCAGCACCGTCGCGCTCGCGTTCACCGTCCCCGTCGCCGACTGCGCATGGCCCGCCGCCGGCACGAGCAGCGCCGCTCCCAGCGTCAGGATTGCCGCGGTCTTCTTCATGGTCTCGTCCCCATCTCCCGAGGTTTTCACTCCTTCGCCGGCCCTCTCGCCGGACGCCCCATGACTGTGGCAACCCCCGTGCTCAACCGGAATGAGTCCTTTAAGTAATTACAAATCAACCACTTATGGAGTTTGTCTCGGTTGCCGACGCGGCGCTTGGTTCCCGATCGGGAACGCGGAATGGTTACGAAACGGGAACGAACGACCACGGGGAACGGGCTGGCTAAGGCCGCACACCCGCGTGCAGGCGCAGGCGAGGCGCGATCCGGCCCCGTTTTCGGGCGTTTGTGCGGGGGGTTCTGTCGGGAGACCCGGAATCTGTTCCCGAATGGGAACGCGCCGGCCGGCCAATGCCGGCCAGCGTTGAAGTTACGCGGCCTGGCGGCCCTCCTCGGGCGGTGCCGGCCGGAACGACAGAGCAGCACCCTGCTCGCAGCCGCGGCAGAAGAGGACGACGGCGTAGGAACCCTCGGGCGAGGTCGCGACCCGGCGGCCGCGCTTCAGGGCCTCGGCATCCAGGTATGCGACGATCTCGATGTGGTTCGGCCCGCACCGCGGGCAGACGACATCGCTGGGGTTATCGAGATAGGACACGGCGAGGGAGATTCCCTCGGCGGTGTCGAATTCCGGGCGTGAGCCCGCTGGTTTCGCGTTATCC
The DNA here is from genome assembly GCA_041617355.1 of Longimicrobiales bacterium. Classification (GTDB taxonomy): domain Bacteria; phylum Gemmatimonadota; class Gemmatimonadetes; order Longimicrobiales; family RSA9; genus JBFJPA01. Next base: position 13,733 of record JBFJPA010000036.1, on the reverse strand, counting down.
ATCGCGCACCTCCGGGTGCGGTAGTGTCGGCTGTTACATACAAAAGTCGAGCAAGCCTCGTTCCGGATCCCGGCCCGTGTCGCTTTCGGATTGCGCGACGTGCATTTAGCATCGGCCACCATGCCTGCGACCGGAATTTCTGCCCCCGAACTGTCCTCTTCAGAGAACGCACGAGTGCGACCGGGATGGACGGTTCGGCTCCTGCTGGCGTGCGCCGCAGCGTTGTTCCTGGTTTGCGAACGAGTCCAGGCGCAGCCGGTCGATGCCCGTCTGGCAGACGCTGTGGCGTGGTATACCGGTGTCGCGGGCCGCGTCGATGATGCGCGGGCGCACGCGCTTCTGCTCGAGGCGGTCGAGTCGGGCGACGCGCTGTCGCGCATGTGGCTCGCGCGCTGTCACTCGCGCGGGCGGATGAACTTCGCGCGCGATTCGGCGCTCGCCGTTCGGATCGCGACGGAGGTCATCGACGAAATCGAGCGGCGCGCGGCGTCCGGTGTCCTGGAGGCCGTGTTCCTAATGGGCACTGCGCGCGATGAGGGTCTGGGCCGCCCGATCGATGCGGCCGAGGCGGCCGCGTGGTACCGTCGTGCGGCGGAGCGCGGCCACGTGCTCGCGCAGCACAATCTCGGCAATGCCTACGAAGCCGGTCGTGGCGTGATCCAGAACGATTCGCTCGCGGTTCACTGGTGGCGTCGCGCCGCGGAACAGGGCGATGCGATCCCGCAGTGGCGGCTGGGCACGATGTACGAAGCGGGCCGGGGCGTGCCGCAGGATCTCGAGGAAGCGAGGCGGTGGTACGGAGAGGCGGCGGCGCGGGGCCTGGCTCGCGCGCGAGACGCGCTGGATCGGATCGGCCGACGTTGAGTGATGGCCAGCGTCGTTGGACGATGCTCGGGCTGCTCGCCGTGGCCGAACTGCTCGGCATGTCGTTGTGGTTCACGGCCAGCGCGGTCGCGCCGCAGTTGCGCGCGTTGTGGGACCTCACGCCGGGCGAGGCCGGCTGGCTGACGACCGTCGTCCAACTCGGCTTCGTCGCCGGCACGGCCGCTGCGGCCATTCTCAATCTCGCCGACATCTGGCCGTCACGCGCCTATTTCGCGGGCGCCGCCGTGCTCGCCGCGTCGTGCAACGCAGCATTGGTGCTCGCGTCAGGCTACGCCGCCGCGCTGCCGCTTCGCTTCCTGACCGGCTTCTTCCTGGCGGGCGTGTATCCGCCGGCGATGAAGATGATCTCCACGTGGTTCCGCGGTGGTCGAGGCCTCGCCATCGGCACGATCGTGGGCGCGCTGACGGTCGGCAAAGCGATGCCCTACCTCTTTGGTGGACTGCAGACGACGGATCATCGCGTCGTCATCCTCGTCGCGTCCGCGGGCGCGGTTGTCGCGGCGCTGCTCGTCTTCGTCGCGTATCGCGATGGCCCCGAGCCGTTCGCGAGGCGGCCGTTTTCGTTCCGGTTGGTCGGCGAGGTGCTGCGTCACCGCCCGACTCGCCTCGCCATTGGCGGCTACCTCGGCCACATGTGGGAGCTGTACGCGATGTGGACCGCGCTCAGTCTCTTCTTCTTCGACTACTTCGCGGCTCGCGCGAGCCATGCGCAGGCGCTGGCGGCTGCCGGCCTCGTCGCATTCGCCGGCATCGCGATCGGCGGGCTCGGCTCCGTGCTCGCCGGGGCGTGGGCCGATCGCTTCGGCCGCGAGAACACGGCATCGGCGGCCATGGCCGTCAGCGGCGCGTGTGCATTGACCATTGGCTGGCTCATGTCGGCGCCGGTCTGGCTGGTCATCGTCCTCGCGCTCGTGTGGGGCTTCGCGGTCGTCGCCGATTCCGCGCAGTTCTCCGCGCTCGTCACGGAGGTGTCGCCGCAACACGCCGTCGGCACGGCGCTCACGCTGCAGACCTCGCTCGGCTTCTTGCTCACGGCGTTTTCGATCTGGTTGATGATCGAGGTGCAGGCGCGATACGGGTGGGGAATCGCGTTTGCGATGCTGGCGATCGGGCCGGTGTACGGGATCGTGGAGATGGGGAGGTTGAAGGGCGAAACGGGGGGCCACGGGCGACAGGAGTAAGAATCGTCCGCCGCGACCGAATTGCCCCCAGGAGAAACGTCGCCATTCGCCACTGACGCCCCTACCTTTCAAACAGATCACCGGACCGCGGTGACCGACTCGCCCCGCCGAGCCGTCGACCACGACACCGTCCGAAGGCGGGCTTCCGTGTTTGGTCTGACGAAGTGGTACCTGGATGTGGCGACGCAGGATGGCACCGTCTGCATCGTCTACGTCGCGCGACTCCGGTGGGCCGCGCTGCACGCCCGCTACGCAGCGTTCCTGCTCGCGGTTCCGGGTAAGTCCGTCCTCGAGCGATTCACGCTGCTGTCCGTGAAGCCTCCCTCCCGCGGCGCCGATGGCATTTTGCGCTGGCGTTCGCCGCGACTCTCTCTTGACGGCACATGGCGACCGCTTCGGCCGTCGGTGCAGCGCAGATTGTACGAGTGCGACGTCGGCGCGCTGGTCTGGGGCTGTGTCGCGCCGCGCGCCGATGTCCGCCTTCGCGTCGGAGCGCACGAGCTTGTCGGTCCCGGCTATGCGGAACGCCTGCATCTGACAGTGCCACCCTGGCGGCTTCCTCTCGACGAGCTGCACTGGGGTCGCTTCAACGGCGTCGACTCGTCCATCGTCTGGCTCGACTGGAGGGGTGACGTTTCGCGCCGGCTCGTGCTCGTCGATGGCGAGGACCGATCTGCCGGAGCGACGGTGACGGAGCATTCGGTGACCACACCGGATGTCCACCTCGCGCTGGACACGACGAGCTCGCGGACACTTCGCCAGGGGCCGTTGCTGAACGTGCTCGCCGCCGTGCCCGCACTGCGCGTCGTTCCCCATCGATTCGCGCACGCCGAAGAGCACAAGCTCGTCTCGCGCGCAACGCTTCGTTCGCACGACGGCCGCACCGATCACGGCTGGGCCATTCACGAGGTCGTGAAATGGGGAACGCACGAACGCGTGTGATCGCCCGAATTCTGTACGGGGGCCTGTTCGTCCTCGTGCTACCCCTGCTGCTGGTAGTGTGGGCGGCCGCGGTAAGCAGTGTCGTTCGTGTGCCGTCATACCGCGAGCCGATCGCGGGTGTGGCGCTGCTCGCCGCGGGACTCGCCCTGGGCGCTGCTGGCATGTGGTCACTCTGGCGCGTGGGTGGCGGGCTGCCCATGAACGCGTTCCCGCCGCCACGTCCGGTCAACGTCGGCGTCTACGGCTGGATCTCCCACCCGATCTACCTCGGCTTCGTGTTGGCCTGTGCGGGAGTGTCGTTCCTAGTCGGCTCGGCCAGCGGCTTGTGGCTCGTGACGCCCCTCGCCGCGGCCGGTTCGGCGGCGCTCGTGGTCGGGTATGAGCGGCTGGATCTCCGTCGCCGCTTCGGCGACGCGCTGCTCCGCCCTCGGATCGTGTTGCCGCCCGATGCACCCGGTGCGCCCACGGCGTGGCAGCGACTCGGCGTCTACGTGTACGTGCTGCTCCCATGGCTCATCGCGTACGAGGCCGTGCAGTTCATGGGTGTGCCGCACGATGCCGTGGACTCGCGGCTCGCGTTCGAGATCGGCTGGCCCGTGATCGAGTGGACCGAGCTGGTTTATGCCAGCGTCTATCCGCTTGTTGTGCTGGCGCCGCTTCTGGCGGCGAGTGCCCGCACACTTCGGCGCTTCGCGTTGACGGGGATCGTGTCGACCGTCGTCGTCACACTGATCTATCTGACCGTGCCGTTGATCGCGCCGCCGCGCACCTTCGAGCCAACCACGTTGCTGGGCCGCCTGCTCGCGCACGAGCAGGCGTTCAATCACACGGTCGCCGCGTTCCCGGCGTTTCACGTGATCTGGGCACTGATCGCGGCGGAAGCCTGGCCCCGCTGGCGGATCGCCGCGTTCGTGTGGGCGCTGCTCATCACGGCCAGCTGCGTCACGACCGGAATGCACTCACTCGCCGACATCGTGTTCGCGCTGGCGCTCTTCCCGCTGCTGCGGCGGTACGACGCGATCTGGGAGTGGCTGCGCCGGAATAGCGAGCGCATCGCGAACTCGTGGCGCGAGTGGCGCGTCGGTCCGGTGCGCGTGATCAACCACGGCGCATGGGCGGGCCTGGCGGCGGCGACGGGTACTGCGATCGCCGGCTGGTTAGCCGGACCGGAGCAGCTTTCCGGCGTGTTGCTCGTCGCGATCACGGCCGTAATCGGTGCCGGACTGTGGGCGCAGTGGCTGGAGGGATCCTCCGTGCTGCTGCGACCGTTCGGGTTTTATGGCGGACTGATCGGCGGCATGCTCGGCGGCGCGGCGACCGGTCTGCTCGGCATGTCCGCGTGGACCGTCTTCGGCGCGTATGGCGTCGCGTTGCCGTTCATTCAGGGCATCGGCCGTCTGCGGTGCCTCGTGCAGGGCTGCTGCCATGGCGGCCCGGCGCCGGAGCACATCGGCATCCGTTACCGGCACGGCCGCTCGCGTGTGACGCAGATCGCGGGTCTCGCCGGCCAGCCGATCCACCCGACACCGCTGTACTCCACTCTCGGCAACGCCGTCATTGCCGCACTGCTGTTGCGGCTCTGGTTCCTGCACGTGCCGGCGTCGTTCGTGTTCGGCGTGTGCCTCGTGCTGAACGGCCTGGCCCGCTTCGTCGAGGAGTCCTACCGCGCCGAGCCGCAGACGCCGAGCGTGGCCGGCCTGCACGTCTATCACTGGCTCGCCATCGGATCGATCGCGACGGGCATGGTCCTCGCCACCCTCGATTCGCCGCTGACCGCTGCGCCTGTCGCGCCCGGCATTACGCTCTTGATCGCTGCGTTCGCGATCGGGTTGGTCGTGGCGTTCGCGATGGGGGTGGATTTTCCGGAATCGAACCGGCGGTTCTCGAGGCTGGCGTCGGCGGACGGGCCGGCGACGGTGCTGGATCGCGATGCGCTTCCTCCGCGACCCTCCTAGTCGACGTTTCGCCCGTCGCAGGACGTCTCGTGGGCCGGATCGAGCGATGACCGAGTCCTCGGTCCGGTAGCCTGCCGCGGCTTGCTCGAGACCGTTGTGCTTCCGTCGCGCCGAAGCGCATATATGGCGGGACACTACACCGCAGCGCGCGAAGTCTCGGCAGTCGCAAACGTCGGTCCGTTCCCCTTCCGCCGACCCCGCTCGCGCCATGGAACCTCGCATCGACTGGACTCAGGAGATCCGCTTCTCCGTCGTCATGTACGGCGGCGTCTCGCTCGCGATCTACATCAATGGCGTGGCGCAGGAGTTCCTGAAGCTGGTTCGTGCGACGGCGCGTGAGGCCGTTCCGGCGACCGGCGATGCCCGCCCCCTCCTTTCGGTCGCTCCGGTGGACGCGCCTGCCGCGCCGGCCGCGTCACGACGTTCGCTGGAATCCACTGAACGGGTCTACCGCAAGCTCGGGCAGCTCCTCGCCCACGGCGTTGCTCCCACGAACGACGACGGGCTCGCCGAATCGGCTCCGATCCGGACGCGCTTCGTCGTGGATGTCCTGTCCGGCACGTCGGCGGGTGGCATCAACGGCATCTACCTGGCGAAGGCGCTCGCGAACAACCAGTCGATGGATGGACTGAAGCGGTTGTGGGTCTCGGAGGGGGACATCGCCCGGTTGATCAACGATGCCATTTCCGTTCGCGACCTTCGGCCGCTGGCGCCGCCCGATCCGCCGAGGTCCCTGCTCAACAGCCGTCGCATTTTCCAGAAGTTCCTGCACGCGCTGCGCGAGATGGACGGCACGGGCGAGGGCGCGAACAAAGGAGGTGCCTCGCCGCCCCTGGCCCTAGTCGATGAACTCGATCTCTTCGTCACGACGACGGACATCCACGGCACGGTCATCCCGCTCCGCCTCGCGGATCGGCTGGTCCACGAGCTTCGCTACCGCAACGCCTTTCATTTCCGGTACGACGCGTCCGCGGGTCAGGCCGAGACGCGCAACGATTTCGTCGCGCGGAACAACCCCGTGCTCGCGTTTTCGGCGCGGTGCACGTCCGCGTTTCCGTTCGCGTTCGAGCCCATGGGCCTGCACGAGGCCAGCGAAGTGCTGCGGCATTTTCCCGCGCCTGGCGAGGCACGATTGGACGCGGGCCTCCTCGCGCCGTTCCTGAATGAGGATTCCGCGGAGGGCTTGTCGACGCGCGCCTTCGGGGATGGGGCCTACCTCGACAACAAGCCGTTCGGCTACGCGATCGAAGGCGGCGCTCACCGCCGGGCCCAACGGCCGGTCACACGCAAGCTCGTCTACATCGAGCCGTCGCCGGAGCATCCGGAGAACGAAGTTCGCCCGCGCGACCCACCGAACGCGATCGAGAACGTGCGTGCGGCTGTGCTCGACCTGCCACGCTACGAATCCATCCGCGGGGACCTGGAACGCGTGCTCGCGCGCAACCGACTCGTGGATCGCGTCACCAACGTGCGACGTGGACTGGACGATGACTTTCGCCGGGGGGTCCGGGGCACGGGCGCATACGAGCATCGCGACGACTTCGGCGAGAATGACCTGGAATCGCTGATCGAGCGGTATGGCGTCGGCTACGGCGGCTACCATCGGCTCAAGGTCGGCGAGGTGACCGACAGCGTGGCACGCACGCTCGCGGTCGCGGCCAGCTTCGACCTTCGCTCCGACGTCTATTACGCGCTGCGCTACATCGTTCGCGCATGGCGCGACCTTCGATACCGCCACTATCTGAGTGATCAGGACCGGGACCAGGGCCTGCTGTCCTTCAATCACTTCCTGCTTGAATACGACGTCGGCTACCGCATCCGACGCCTTCGCTTCCTGCTCGATGAATTGGACACGCTCGGACTGGGCGGCTACGAGGCGATCGGGCATTTTCGCGCGGCGGCGGATGCCGCGTCCGCCGCGGCCGCGCGACGGAAAGAGGCCTCGGGCGACACGGGCGAACCCGACGTCGTCGCGAGTGCGACGGCGGATACCGACTCGATCGACGCGGAGACGATCGGCGCCGCGGCGCACCGCCTTCGCCAAGAGATCGAACCGATCCTCGGCGATCTGCTCCGGCTCGAGGAGGGCTTGCGCCTTAGCGGTTCCCGTAACCGTCTCTGGAGAGCGCTGCAGCCCGAAACCCAGGCCACGGGCGACCAAGCGGCCGAGTTGGAGGCGGTCACGAATCCGTCATCCGACGTGCTCGAGTTGCTGGAAACGTTGCTGGCCCTCCCGGCCACGGAGCGAGCCTCGTTCGCGCGCTCGGTTCTGACGCAACCGGTCGGTCCGGCCGCGAACTGGGTCGCCGCCGTGGTCGGCGAGGCGACGTCACGGCTCGCGAGCACGATCGCCTCCGTCATGATCGACGCGTCGAGCCGGACGCGCGAAGTGTTCCGGGCGAGGCCCGACTCGGACGATGCGGAACTGAGGCGGCACCTCGAGCGCGAGTACGACCGTTTCGAGCAGTATGATCTCGTCACGTTCCCGGTGTTGTACGCAACCGATGTGGGTGACGAGCACACGCAGGTCGAAGTGTTCCGGATCAGCCCGGAAGACGCCACGCCACCGTTCAACAAGCGAGGCAAGCTCGCCGGCACGGCGTTCGGGCATTTCGGAGCGTTTCTCGATGCGCGCTGGCGCCGCAACGACATGCTCTGGGGCCGGCTCGACGGCGCTGACCGCATCATCAGCGCGCTCCTGCCCTTAAAGAGCCAGGAGCCGCTGCGCGACCGGCTCATCAAGGAAGCGCGCATGGCGATTCTCGCTGAAGAGCTGTCCGAGGAAGACAGACCCGCGATCCTGGACCTCGTTGCAGAGGTATCGGCAGAGGAAAGCCCGCAGGCGAGGGACCGCACGACGCGAGTTGGCCTCAAGACCCGCATCTCGAACATGCTCCGGGCAACGGCCACACCGGAGCAGCTGTACAAGCATTACGGCCACGATTACGAAGTCGATCGTTCGCTGGACCGGACCGTCATGGCACGCTCCGCGGCGCGCGTGACACAGGTCGTGGGCAAGATGTTCGAGGGCATGTCGAGGCCGGGTGGCCACGGTCGCACCCGCGCGGCCTGGATCGCGCAGGCGGGACGCGCGGCTTGGGGCCTCGTCGAAGTGGCGGTGCCGGGCAGCCCTGCACGCGCGATCGCACGACATCTGGGTGGCGTCACCGCGATCTTCGCCGCGCTGCTTGCCGTCGGCGGCGTGGTGTCCGGCGACCGTCCCCTGCGGAGCCTGGGCCTGACCTGGCTCGGCATCGTCCTGCTGTTCCTCGTCGTCCAGGCGCTCGTCGAGAATTTCCTGCGCGGCGGACGTGCGCTTCAGCGTGCGCTTCGCGTCACCGTCGTCACCCTCGTCGCCGGGTTCCTGTACCTCGCCGCCCGCGGCGCGCACGTCGTGTTCGGCATGCCCGACCAGGTCTTCGGCAGACCGTTCAACGTCGTGGTCCTGGTGCCGATCGTCCTCCTCGGCCTCGGCTTCGTTGCCACCGAGGTCGTCGGCCTCGTCGGCTCCCTCCTGCGCGGGGTGCTCCGATTGTTCTCGAGACGGTCGCGACGACGGAAGGTCAGGTGACGCGTCCGACGATCTCCCGTTAGTCCATCCGCAACGAAGTCATCGGATCGACCGACGCCGCGCGAAGCGCCGGGCTCAGGCTCGCGGCTACAACCGTTGCCAGCAGGGTGAGGGCGACGATCACGAACGTCAGCAGATCGTGGGGGCCGACGCCGAACAGGTATCTGCTGGCGAGCTCGGCGAGGGTGACGGCAAGGGCGATGCCGATCGCCGTGCCGGCCAGACCGATCGCCGTCCCCTCGCCCAGGACGCCGGTGAGAATGCGGTTGGCGTTGGCGCCGAGGGCCGCACGGATCCCCAGCTCGCGGGAGCGGGCCGCCACTTCGTACGAGAGTGTGCCGTGAATGCCGATCGCGCCGAGCAACAGCGTCAGGAGCGCGAAGACGGAGAGCACCTGCGTGAGGATTCGGGTTTCCGCGAACGACGCTGCGACGATGTCGTCCATGGCGCGAAGGGGACCGAGCGGTAGCTCCGGATCGAGAATGGCAATGCGTGAGCGGAGCAGGCTCCGTGTGGCCTCGGCATCGAGCGACGTTTCGAGCACGAGAGACATGCTTCGCTGCGTGCCGACACTCGATGCTCGCGCGAAATGCGGGTGCGCGATGTAGAAGATCGGCTCGGTCGGCGCGCGCGGGCCGGCATTGCGCACGTCCGCAACGACGCCGACGATCGTCAACCAGGGATTGTCGGGACCGCCATCCATGCGCAGCTGGGTGCCGACGGCGGAGCGGCCCGGCCAGTATCGACGGGCAAAGGCCCCGTTCACGAGCGCGACGCGTGCCTCGCCGGCGAGGTCGGCATCCGTGAAGGTGCGGCCCTCGGTGACGTCGATCGCGAGTGCGTCGAAGTACCCCGGCGTCACGACCTGCCAGCGGGGAGGATCCTCATCCAGGCGTCGGTCCGGACCGACGTCGCGAACGGCCACCGTCCAGGTGCCGTACCGATCCGCCATCGGCAAGCGCCGCGCGATTCCAGCTTCCTTCACGCCGGGCGCGGCCCGCAGCTCGGCAACGAGACGCGCATAAAACGTCTCGACGTCGGCCGTCGTGTACCGCGACGACGGGAGCGACAGCGCGACCGTCTGAACTCCTGCCGAACGGAATCCGGGATCCACTGCCATCAACCGTTGCACGCTGCGCACGAAGAGAACGCTGCCGCAAAGCAGCACGGCCGCCAACGCGAGTTGCGCGCCGATCAGGATGCGCCGGAACCGCGCTCGCCTCGTGGCTCCTCCAACGCCGCGCGCGGCGAGTGATGGCTCCGCGTTTGCGGCCTGGAGCGCCGGAATAACTGTGAACAGAAGCGCGGTCGCCAGGACCGTGAACATCGAGAACGCGGCCACCCCGGTGTGAAGCTCGACCGCCTGGATTCGCGGGAGCGTGGTCGCCAGCGAGGTGCGCGCGAACGGCAGTGCGTAGGAGGCGACGCCGATGCCGAGGGTGGCGCCGGCCCCGGCGAGTAGGATGCCTTCGGCCGCCGTGCGGCGCACCGTCTGGATTCGCCCTGCGCCGAGGGCCTTCCGCACCGCAACCTCGCGACGGCGTTCTTCGACCCGTGCGGCGAGCAGCCCGGCCAGGTTCGCGCATGCGGCAACGACGAGCAGACCGACGGCGAGAATGAGCAGGCGCAGGATCGGAAGGGCCTGCGCGGTCGCGGCCTCGAGGGGCGACACGGCCTGGAGAGTCCATTCGCCGGGCTGGTAGTTGTCGGGATGCTCGGCGACGATCTGCGTCGCGATTCGCGCCACGTCCGCCGTGGCACTGCTCACGCTCGCACCGGGAGCGAGGCGGGCGATCACGCCGTTCAGGTTCTTCACGAAGATCGGGCCCGGCTCGGCCGGGTCGACGCGCAGCGGCAGGAAGAACGTGCTCGGGTCGAGTGCGCCGATCTCGGTCGGCAACACGAAACCGGCGGGCATCACACCGATTACTTCGTAGCGACGGTCTTCGAGCCGAACGGTTCGGCCGATCGCCGACGCATCCCCGCCGAACGCGCGCCGCCAGAGCCCATCGGACAACACGACCAGGTCGGGTCCGTTCGGACGATCGTCTCGCGAATCGAACGTACGACCCAGTGCCGGCTCTACACCGAGCACGGTAAAGACTGAAGCGGAAACGAGGGCGCCGGGGAGCGTCTCGGGCAGTCCGTCGGCAATGAGCGTCCGCTCGACGTGGTCGATCGCGCCCACCCGCGCGAGCGTCGTCGACCGACGGCCCACCTCCACGTACTCGGCCGCCGACGTCGTTCTCGACGACGCGCGACCATCCAGCCATACCGGGCTCACCAGAACCACCCCGGCTGGATCGGGATACGGAGGCGGCCGCCGCAGGATGCCATCCGCCAGCGAAAACACGAGCGTCGCCGTTCCGATACAGCCGGCCAGCACGACGGTGATGCCGAGCGTCGCGGCCGGCTTGCGGCGGAGCGACCGCACGGCATCGCGACCATCCACGAACAGCGTTTCGTGTATCGCGAAAACGGAGCGCGTGAAGACGCCAGTTCGCGCGTCGGGTCCGCCGGTCGGCCGCCGCAGTCGCAGCACGAGCCGAACCAGTGCCCCGAATTGCAGGAACCAGAACCGAATCCTCGTCACGCGATTCCCGCGCTCCCGCACATCAACCCAGTGTGCTTCCACGGTCGCGAGCAACTCCGCGCCGTATTCGTCGCGAAAGGCACGTGGCAGCGCCTGGAAGAGCCAGCGGTACAACCGCACGTCAGGCCTCGCTCCCGCGCAGCCCGCGACGGCCCGTCTCCGGCAGGATCGCCGCGTCGCGCGCGTATCCGACCAGCTCGTTGAGCCGCTCCGACTCGGCCTCCAGGACCTCGCGTCCGAAGCCCGTCAACGCGTAGTACCGCCTGCGCGGGTCCGAGTCCTCGGGCGATTTCACGGCTTCGATCAGGCCGTCCTCCCGGAGCCGCTTGATCGCCGTGTACAGCGTTCCCGCCTCCAGCTCAAGGCGCCCTCCCGTCCTTCCGGCCACATCCTTGATGATCCCGTAACCATGCTTGTCACTTAAGGATAGGGATAACAGCACGTGGTAGACGACGTGCGTCAGCGGGAGTTGGCTCTGCGGGGTTCGGGGCATACGGGCGCAGACCTCGGTTACTATATGGTGGTACGATATATAGTGATACCATATAACCAGCGCAACGCGTGGGCGGGCTATCGCGGTTCCGTTTGTCTTCGCCAAATGCGTACGTCAGGGATGTTGGGTATGTGCGGCCGCGCCCGGACGTCAGGTTCTCGCGTAAGTCCTTGCTCGTCAGCCCGGGGTCACCGGCCGGCCCTGACCTCGAGGACAACCTCACGCATGACGGCCCCGGCCTCGGTGGCAAATGCGGCGACCCGCGCCGCCTGCTCGGCAGGGCGCCGCTCCGCGACCACCTCGTCCGCGGGCAGCACGGCGCCGACCCACCCCTCGGTGTGCCAGCGACCCGGGCCGCTGCGCTCGGGAAGCACCTTCGGATCGGGGGGCGGCCACCCGTTCACGTAGACGTAGGGCTGGTCGAGCGACTCGTCTCCCGGTGACAGGCCCACGCCCACGGAGCAGGCTTCGCCGCCTTCGGCCGTCGGCGGATAGGTCAGGAGGGTCGCCAGATCGAAATGGTGGGGCCAGCAGAGGAGTGGTGAGGCCTCGGGCCGCCCCGCGAAAAGCGTCTCGAGCACCAGGGCGGCGTCGTGGTACCAGCGGGCCAGCTCTTCGAGCGCCGGTCCGTCGGGCTGCAACGGCGCCGCCGCTCCGGCGGGAGGCTCGGGGACGTCGTATTCCGGCCAGGCCATCGTCAACGGACCCGCTCCGCGCGCCTCGCCGAGTGTGGCTCCAAGCCAGCGCCGCGCCGTTTCCACCGTCGCGCCGTTCAGGTCCATGGCCGCGACGAGTTCGTTCTGCCTGCGCACCTCGACCGTGAAGTCGGGCACGACCACAAGAACCTGCAGCCCGTCGGCCGACACCTCGCTCCGGAAGGCGCGGCGTGACATGTCCCAGGTCATGCTCCTGTGGCTGTCGTCGGCACGAGGCTCCAACAACGTTTGGCCAAACGACGCCAGGAGCTGGACCGCCTGGTGCAGGATAAGCCGGGTGGCGGAAAGATCCTCGGGCGGCCGCGAACCCAGCGGTTCCCAACCGGCTACGTGTGGGGCGGTCGGCGGATCCTGGGGCATGCAGCCTCTCGATCGATGGGAGTCCTCGGGTCCGGGCGCGGCGTCGACGGCCGCGATGCTGTCCGGTTCCTATGGTAACTCGTGCGCCGTTCCCGTGAACGGATCCGTCGCGTGCACACGTCCGCCGACGGCCGCCAGGTTGTCCGTGAAGATCGCGAGGTTCTTGCCACGCGTCGCGCGTGAGGAGGGGAAGAGCACGCCGCCTGCACCCGACCGAAACGCCAGCTCACCGATGCACTGGGTCAGCTCGTATGCGGCAGGCCGGCCGAGCGCGTCGAGCTTCGTCCAGTCCGGTACTTCGACGATGTCTCTTTTGCTCACCTTCAGGCGACGCCGAACCCTGGCGTCGGTGAGATCCACGACCTCCGGCACATCGGCGTCGATGACGAGCTGGAGTCGCGTCTTGTCCGGCACACCCAGGACCGGCGCGCGCTGCGGTGTTCCGCCGAACACCTCGGCGGCGGCCGTCGTCACACCATCGGAAATGTGGTAGGCGGGAAACGCGTCGCGGCGTACGAACCGGCTGTGCCGAACACGAAAGCCGCCGGTCCAGAGCGGGTCCGATGATGCGGCGCCGCGCGGCGCTTTCCTCAGCACCTCCGCGGGCATGTCGCGCACCCAGCGCACGTTCACGCGGATGCGCGGGCTGGACTGGATGTCGCGTTCGAGGCGAGCGATGCGGGCCGCGACGCCAGGATAGAACGGAGCGAGCGCCGACGCGCTCAATCCGGCTCACCCAGCCACGCGCCCGCGACGAACTGCTCCACACCTGCGGCGCCGCCCGGTCGCAGCAACGCCGCGAGTGGCGTGTTCCCTCCCAGCTCGCGCCGCTCCGTCTGCAGCCACGCGCGTGTACGTCGTTCATCGCCTTCGTAGATCTCGTCCAGCATCGCGAGCACGTTCGCGAACGGCACCAGCTTCGGCTGCAGGGCAACGCTGTCCGGTGTCTTGTGCACTGTCGTGTACTGGGCCTCGAGCGCTTCGGCCAACGCCTTGAGCGGAACACTCAGTGCGTCGGCGATCCGCGCCGCATCCAG
>JBFJPA010000035.1:0-15735 GCA_041617355.1 Longimicrobiales bacterium | reverse complement strand
GTCGCAGCGACGGTGCAGGTGACGTCCGGCGGGACCGCCGATGTCACGCTGCGGCTGGAGCGATTGATCGACTTGCCCGCACTCGGCTGGTACTCCGGCGATACGCACATTCACGATCTGCACCAGGGCCGGTTCGGCCTGACGCACGAAGCGTTCTTCCTGCAGCTCGTCGCGGAAGACCTGCACGTGACCAACGCGCTCGTGCACATGGACGGCACGCGTCTGATGGGTCGTTGGGCGGACCTGACCGGCGCGCCGCATCCGCTCTCGACGCGCGACTACATCCTGCAGTACGGCGAAGAGTTTCGCGGATCGCTCGGCCACATCGCCATGCTCGGGATCCACGAATACGTCCTGCCGTTCATCGGCGGCACGGGCGGCACGGCGTACGCGCAGCCTGTGCTCGACCTGCCCTGGCTCGATGGCGCGCGTGCGCAGGGCGGCATCGCCGGCTTCGTGCACCCGTTCAACGATCCGGTTCGCTCGCCGCGCGAGGCCTCGGGATCGCTGATACCGCTGGATGTCGCACTGGGCCGTGGCGATTTCTACGATGTCGGGGCTCTCGTGTCCGATGAGATCGGGTCGGCCGAGATGTACTATCGATTGTTGAACGCGGGATTCCGGATCGCCGCGACCGGCGGGACCGACAACTTCTCCGACGTCTGGCGAGACCCGCCGCCCGGCGCAGACCGCACCTACGTGCGCGTCGATGGACCGTTGACCCACGACGCGTGGCTCGACGGCATCCGCGCCGGCCGCACCTTCCTGTCCACCGGCCCGATCCTGTTCCTCGATGTGGCGGGTCGAGGCCCGGGCGAAGAGATCCAGCTCGACCCGGGCGCTGCGCGCACGCTGCGCGTGCGGGCCGAGGCCGTATCGATTACGCCCATGGACTCGCTCGAGATCATCGTCAACGGCCGCGCAGCCACGACGGTGCGGAGCCGCCGTGACCGCGGTCGACTCACGTTCGAGGGGGATGTCGCCGTGCCGCGCGGCGGCTGGATCGCCGCACGGGTGCTCGGCCCTTCGTCGCGCTGGGTGACCGACAGCTATGCGTTCGCGCACACGAGTCCCGTCTACGTCGTGCGTGCGGGCCGGCCCTGGCGATCGGCCGAGGATGCACGGTTCCTCGCCGATGCCGTCGCCGCGTTGTGGCAGCGTGTGCAGACGGGGCCGTGGCGCACCGATACGGAGCGCGCCCGCTTCCAGGCAGCCGTCGAAGAGGCCGTCACCGTCTACCGCCGTATCGCGGAAGCAGCGGAAAGGGAAGGGAACCGTTGAACACGACGGCTGCGACACGCATCGCGATTTCCTGCCTTCTCGTTCCGGCAGGCCTCGCCGCGTGGCAAGAGCCACCGGATTCGGTCGTCCTCGATTCCACCACCTTCCGCGTCTACACTGGAACCGGTGCCGCCTCCTCGCCGGGCGCGCTGTGGTCCGCGACACGAGGCATCGATGTCCTGTTCCTCGGCGAGAGCCACAACGATGTAGTCGGCCATCGCCTGCAACACGACTGGTACGGCCGGTTGCTGGAGCGTGACAGCGCGGCACGCCCGATCGTGCTCTCGCTCGAGATGTTCGACCGCGACGTGCAGTACATCGTGGACGAGTATCTTGGAGGGTTGATCAACGGAGACCAGTTCCGGCGGAGCACCCGGCCGTGGCGACGCTACGACGAGGATTACGCCGCGACGGTCGATCTCGCGAAGCGCGCGGGCGCGCGCGTCATCGCCGCCAACGCGCCACGGCGCTACGTGAACCTCGTGAGTCGCGCGGGACCGGACACGCTGCGCGCGCTCTCCGCCGAAGCGAAGCGACACCTGCCGCCGCTGCCGTGGGCGCCGCCATCGGCCGCGTATCGGGCGGAGCTGGACGCGATCATGGGCTCGCACGGCGACAGCGCCGCGGCAGCGTCACCGACGGGAGGCAACGCGTACATGGCGCAGTCACTCTGGGATGCGACGATGGCATTCTCGATCGCTGAGACGCTCATGCGGAGTCCGGGCGCGCTGGTGGTTCACCTGGTCGGCTCATTCCACGTGAAGAACGGAACCGGTATTCCGGAGCAGCTGGAGCTGTACCGTCCCGGAACGAAGCGCCTGATCGTGTACGTCGAGCCCGTGGACGACATCCGAGTCTTCCCGGCCGAGCTGAAGGGGGCCGGCGATTTCGTCGTGCTGACGGACCGGTCGCTGGCGCGCCCGCCCGATCCACCGGGACGTTAACGCCCCGCGTCGAGTCGCTCGCGGGCCGTTCGCGCGGCGGACCGATAGACGAGGTCGGAGGGGGTGGCCGTTTCGATGGTCTCGTACCAGCGTACGGCCTCGTCGGCCCGCCCGGCTCGCTCCAGCAGCTGAGCCCGGAGAAAACGTTCGCGGGCGAGCGCGGCGAACGGCGAGCTCATGGCCGCCTGATGCCACGTCTCGTACTGGACGCCGTCGAGCAAAGCCAGTGCGTCGTCGACAAGCCCCTGGCGTGCGGCGATATCCGCGCGCAAACCGCGGGCGAGGCTCGCCGCCAGCTCCCGGTTGTCGATCTCCCTCACCTGCAGAGACTCGAGTCGGGTTGCCGTGCCCATGGCCGCCTCGACATCGCCGCGTGCCGCGTGAAGCAGTCCTTCGGCATAACGGCCGATCACGTGCTCGAGTCCCGGATGCAGCGTCGCGAACGGGACATCGGCCGGCGTGGGCGTTCGCTCCGGCAACGTTTGGACCCGAGCGAGCGCACCCAAAGCCTCGACGACGCGTACCGGATCCGCAGTCTCGAAGTTTGGCAGCGCGATGAGCAATGCGCGGTAGTGCGCGGCGAGTCTGGGGTCGAGCGACTCGGCGTAGTCCAGCTCGGACCACGCGTCGCTCATGCGTCCAGCCGCGGCCGCAAGTTGGGCGCGAAAGACGTGGCCGGCGGCGCGAATCGGCGCCGGACGAGGCGGTGACGCCAACAGCGACGCGAGCTCCGCCGCGCCATCGATGTCCCGCCCGTAGACGGCGACGAAGTCGGCAGCGACGAGCGTGAGCAGAGCCGGCGCGGCGAGGAGCCGCTCCCGGATGCTCTGGCGCTCCGCGTCGGTGCCGACGGTGAACGTGATGAATGCCTCGGTCGCCAGGAGAATGGGCGACCCGGCAAGGCCGGACGAGCTCAGCTCCTGCAGCAACGGGCGCAGTCGGTCGTGGGCTCCCTGCCAGGCCGCGATTCGAACGAGGTGCAACGTGGCCTCTTCGTGGGTCGGATCGAGAGTTCGGGCACGCTCGAACGCATCGCCCGCCTGCACCAGCGCGTCCGGTCTGCCCGATCGCGCGGCGCCGTGCATCAGCACCTCGCCGAGCGCGAACCACGCGTCCACGTTCTCCGGTTGTTCGGCGACGACGGAGCGCAAGATCGTTTCCGCCTCCGCGGAACGACCGGCGTGATATGCCGCGAAGCCACGCAGGAGATCGCGGTCCAAAGCGGGCAATCGGTCGGCGTATTGGAGCGCCCGTTGGATCAGCGAACGGTACACGTTGGGCTCGGCCGCGCCGGCCCATTCGATCGCGAGCGCGAGCCGGTAGTGAGCGAGAGCGAAGAGACTGTCGGCTGCGAGCGCGTCGCGATACGCATCGGCCGCTTCCGCGTAGCGGCCCAACCGGTGAGCGCGCTCGCCGTCGAGGAAGGCCTTCAGCGCCGGCAGCGACGGCGTCGTGGCCGCCGCGAGCCGAGTGAAGTGCCGATCCGGCTCCGGGTGCAGGATCGCGAGCAGCGCGCGGCTCAGGTCATCCACGAGGTCGAACAAGTCGGCCTCCGGGCCCGGCCGGCTTTGCGCGGCGCCGATCGTGCGGCCGCGCGCGTCGTAGAGCGACGCGCTCAGCTGGATGCGATCGGCGGCCCGCACGACGCTGCCCAGCACGAAGGAGCCCGCGCCCAGTCGAGTCGCCAGTGACCGCGCCTCGCGGGGCGACAGCTGCGCGGAGCCGCGGGATGCAGCCAGCACGGCGTGTACATCGACTGCGCGCAGGCCACCGGCCCCGTCGATGCTGACCGCGAGCAGGTCCACGAGGCCGTCCCGCAGGTAGTCGGCTTCCGTTGAGCCGCGAACGGCGAATGGGAACACGGCAACCGTCGAGGACGGCGCCGATGGAGGCCGAGGCCAGAAGACCGCCGTCAATCCCGCGATCACGGACAGACTCGCCACAATGAGAGTGAACCGGCGCCGGGACGGCCGCCGCGGCTCGCCGGCGCGCGCGCGGTGATAGGTCCGCGCGGCGAGCGACCGTTCGCTGCCGGCGCCGGGCGAGCGTTCGAGCGCATCGAGCGCCGCGCGATGCAGCGTCTCGCGCCGGACCGGGTTGGTCGTTTCGTAGACGCAGCGACGCAGCAAGTCGTGCGCGGTGTCGAAGGCGGTCCGCCCTTCTGCCAGTGACACCTCGCGCAGAAGCCGAGCGCCGAGCAAGGTGTCCAGGGCAGCCGCGAACGCCGTTTCATCCACGCCGCTGCAGCGGCGAAGCAACGCGGAATCGGCGGGCCCGTTCAGGACCGCCGCCGCTTCGAGCACCGTCGCCACCTGCGCCGGCAATCGGTCGACGCGCGCGCGCACAGCCTCCCGCATGTCGGCCGGCAGGGGCAAGGCGGCGGTGTCTGGATCGGCCGTGAGCGTCCAACCACCGTCGGCGTCCGTGATCAACACGCCGACGTCGGCCAACGCATTCAAGAGTGCGATGACGCCGAACGGGTTGCCGCCAGCTTCGTGGTGCAGTCGTCGCGCGAGGGCGCGTCGCACGGCAGGATCGAGGTCCATCATCGACGCGAGCATGGCTTCGACCGCATCGGCATCGAGCGGTCCCAACTCGAGTGTCGTGGCCGTGGCGAGCAGGTCCGCGTGCTCCGCCCCCGCCGTTCGTGAGTCTCCCGCGAGCAGGACCAGGACGCCCGGCGGCGGCCGTCGCGCCAGACCGAGCAGCACGGCGTGACTCGCCGGATCCGCGAATCCGGCGTCATCGGCGATCACCAGCACGGGTGTCTCTGCCGCAACGTCGGTCAGCACGCGTGACAGTGCATCCAACAGTTGCGGCGCCTCCGGGTCGGGCGGAGCCGGCAGCGCGGGATACCGGTCGCGAATGGCTGGAACGAGCGCGGCGACGGCCGTGAGCGCCGCGTCCGGGGCACCGCCGAGGCCGGGTGCAGAGTGCAACGAGTGGAGAACATCGCGCAGCAGCGACCACCGCGTGTCGCGCTCCGCCGCGTACGCCCGTCCAGCCAGCACGAAAGGCGCGCCCGTTCGAGCTGCCGCCCAGCGCAGCAGCTCTTCGCAGAGTCGCGTTCGGCCGATGCCCTCCTGGCCTGTCACGATGGCCGCGGCGCCGTGGCCCTCGGCCACACGTTGCCAGACTGCGGCCAATTCCTGGAACACATCGGTCCGGCCGACGAAGTCGGGCGTGAACAGGGCGCGCGAACCGGTTACCCGCGCGCGGTCCGCTGACGCGTGCTGCAGGACAGCCGCCGCCTCGTGAAGCGCGGGCGACGGCTCGATCTCCAGATCGCGCAGTCGATTCGTGAAGGTGGCGTGCACGACTGCGGCCTCATCCCAGCGGCGAGCGAGTCGGAGCGATTCGATCTGGCGCAGGTGCGCGCTTTCATCCCACGGCAGCGCGCGGGCCCATTGCTCCGCGTACGATACGGCGGCATCCCAGTCGCCCCGGTCGAGCGCGGCGTCGACCGCGCGCGCGGCAGCCCGTCCGAGCAGGACCCGGTATCGTTCGCGCTCCGCTTCGAGCCAGGCGCGGAACGACTCCCCGCCCACATCCTCGCAGCCGGTCAGATAGTCGCCGTCCCAGCACGCGAGCGCTTGCGTGTCGCGGCCATCCTGGACGTCGCGTTCGAACTGCTCCGCGTCGACGACCACGACATCGGCGCCGAGCCGAATGGTTTCATCGTCCTGCTCGAACGCGTCGTCCCCGAGCGCGCGGCGAAGCCGCAACAGCGCCTGCCGCAGCGACTGACGGGCGCGTCGCTCGGGGACGTCCTCCCAGAATAGGAGGCTCAGCTCATCCCGTGAGATCCCGCGCGGAACGCGAGACGCCAGCACAGCCAGCAGCGCGAGCAGCTTTCGCCGCCGGCTCAGCTCGGGGTGCGAGTCGCCGTCCAGCGCGAGCTGTCCCAGCGTCTTCAGGCGCAGATTGGCCGCGTCATCGCGCAAGTCCATTCCTCACAATCGTTTGACGCGTCATTTCACGGTCCGGTGCGCGCCCCGGGCTATCGATTCGAGCGACGCCGGTCGAATCCCGATCCGGCGACCGGGACGGAGGACGGCATGAATCGATACGCCTACTTCATGGTGCGGTTACCCCGGGACGATGCGCCCGGCCACGAGGTCGAGGGCCTCGTTGAACGGCTCGAAACGGGGGAAAAGCGCGCCTTCCGCAGCGCCGGTGAACTCCTCGCTTTTTTCGCCGGCGCGCGGGTCCAGGAACCGAAGGTCGGTTCCGCCGACGAATCCGACAAGCCGATCATCAACCCCGGCCACGATCCCCAACACGAGGAAAGGACGCATCCATGACCGCGACCGCGCTGATCCGACGCTGCCTCATTCCCGCCATCGCTCTGACGACGACCGCCTGCGCCGACCTGCCGACGGAAGTCCCTGCCGACGGTCCGATCCTGGCTGCCGCGTACTCGGCAAGGCCTGCCGAGCGTTGCGTCAATGTCCAGGGTCGGATCGAAGGGAACGTGTTCACCTCGAGCGTCGTGTCCGGCGATCTCCAGGGCGTGACGGCGGCTTACCAGGCGCCGATCGTCGAGTTGAGCGGGCAGGCGATCCACCTGCAGACGTTTCACCGTTTCTTCCTCGCGGACGGCACGTTCGACACCGTCGATCGCGGCGTCCAGGCACCGGTCGAGCCTCCGGTATACCGTCTCAACAACCGGTACACCGTCGTCGGCGGGACGGGCGCGTGGGAGGGCGCGAGCGGGTTCCTGCACGTGCACGGCTCGCTCGTCATCGATTTCACGTTCCAGGATCCTCGTAACGGCTCGATCAACGTGAGCTACGAGGGTAGGGTCTGCCGGGCCTAGGGTTGGGAACCGTCCTTCGCGTCGACACGCCCGCGGGCATGGTGCCGCCGCGGGCGTGTCCGCACGCGTGGCCTGCCGTATCGAGACGGGGGCGGCCTCACGCATTACTTTGGCTCCGTTCGCCTCGGACGTCGCCACCCGGTTCAGGAGATGGACCGTGCGAAGCATCATCGTCCTCCTCATGCTCTTGCTCGCCCCGCCGGCCAGCCTCGGTGCACAGAGCACGGACGCGCGCGAGCTCGCCGCCGCCGTGCGCACGGCCATTTCGACGGCTTCGCTCGAACGGAACACACGCGCCATCGTGCAACACGCACGGCCGTCGGGAAGTCCCGGTGAAAATGCAGCGATCGACACAATCGTACGCACCCTGGCATCGGCGGGCGTGCCGGTCGAAGTGCACACGTTCGTGGCGTATACGAGCGATCCGGTCTCCGCCCGCGTCGAGATTCCAGGCACGGCCTTCGCGCCTGCCGCCATCACCATGTCGTTTTCCGCAGCGGTCGAGTCGCTCGAGGGCCGGCTCGTCGATGTAGGCACACTTGCGGACCTGCCGGACCTCGAGTCCGGCACGGGCGAGTTGATGACACTGGCCCCGCGGACTCGAACGATTCCCGATGTCGCCGGCGCGATCGCACTCGTGGAGGGTCAGCCTCGCAACGTGCCGGTGGCCGTGCTCGCGATGCTGGGCGCGCGCGCCGTCATCTTCAGCAATCCGGAAGAGCGGCTCAACGAGCTGATCGTGACATCGACGTGGGGCAATCCTTCCTTGCGCAACAGACACCGGTTGCCGCAACTGCCCGCGGTCCAGGTGACGAAGAGCGCGGGCGACTCTTTGCGTGCGCGGCTTGCACGCGGGGAGGTCAGCATCCGGGTCTCCGCGCAGGTGCGCACGGGCTGGCAGCCCCTCCGCCTCGCGGTTGCACGTATCGAAGCGCCGGCCGACGGCGCGCCCTTCGTGCTGCTGGGCGGTCACATCGATGCGTGGCATCACGGCGGTACGGACGAGGGCGCGTCGAACGCGGCGATGCTCGAGCTCGCCCTCGCCTTCCATGCACAACGCGACCGGCTGCGGCGAGGATTGGTCGTGGCCTGGTGGCCGGGTCACAGCAACGCCCGCTATGCGGGCTCGACGTGGTTCGCGGATCACTTCTTCGAGGAGCTGCGCGCGCGCGGCATCGCCTATCTGAACATCGACGGCATGGGCCAGATGGGCGCGAAACGGTTCGGTGCGCAGACGACCTCTTCGCTCGCCGGCCTGGCGACGGACGTCGTGCGCTCCGCTACCGGCGAGTCGATTCGACCAGGGCGGCCCGGCCGCAACTCCGACCAGTCGTTCAACGGTGTCGGCCTTCCGCTCCTGCAGATCGATCACACGCGATTGGCCGAGGATGGCGGATACTGGTGGTGGCACACGCCGGACGACGACATCGACAAAGTCGATTTCGACGTGCTCGCGCTCGACACACGACTGTACGCGGAGGCACTCGCCGTCCTGCTTGCAGAACCGGTGTTGCCGGTCGACTTCGTGGCCGAGATCGAGGCGCTCGGCGAGGCGATCGAACGGCGCGAGGCCGCTGGCGCCGGATTGTTCGACCTGACGGAAGCGAGACGCAAGCAGCAAGCGCTGCTGGAGCATGCCCGACGGGCGCGCGACGCCGCGACGCGAAGCCCCGGAGCGCCGCTGGACCTGGCGATCATCGACGCACTTCGACCGCTGCACCGCGTGCTCTACTCGCCGTCGGACCCGTTCCATCCCGATGGCGGCTGGGAAGGCGGGCTCCTGCCGGGCCTTGCGCTGACTGCGATTCTGGCCGAATCGGGTCCCGACACCGACCGCGTTCGGTTCGCCCTGACGACCTTGGTGCGTGAGCGAAACCGGCTGCACGAAGCGCTCGACCTCGCGGCCGCAAGGTTCGAGGCGATCCGCTCGGGTCGCTGAAGCGCGGACCATCACCAGGAACACGATCCTCTTCTTGCTCCACACGACGAGCGCGACATAGCTTCGCGAGAAAACGCCGCTGGGAGGCCACGCCATGCGCCGCACCGATTTCCGAATCCCATGCCGCTGCACCCTTGGATTCACGCTGCTGGTCGGGCTCGTTGCCTGCGAGGCGGGTGCTCCGCCGAGCGGGACGCCCAGCATGCGAGCGACGGGTTCCGGGCCGGTCACGCCGGACTTCACGATCGACACGTCGCAGACGCACAACCGATTCAGTGCCGCGATTCCGCCGGCGCTGCGCGTGCCCTCCGGCTCGGTCGTCGAGGCGTTCACGAAGGAGGCGACGGACGGGCAGTTCACGCCGACGTCGACGGTGGCGGCGGTCTCCACGCTCGACTTCGACCCGATCCATCCGCTCACCGGCCCGGTGTTCGTCGAAGGCGCTCAGCCCGGCGACGTACTGGCCGTGACACTGCTCACGATCGACATCGGGGAGTGGGGGTGGGCGGCCATTGCACCCGGTTTCGGATTCCTGGCCGACGAGTTCACGGAGCCGTATCTGGCCACCTTCACGATTCAGCCGGATGACACGGTCGCGACGTTCCGGGACCGGTTCCGTATCCCGCTTCGGCCGTTCGCGGGCGTCATGGGCGTGGCGCCGGCGACCGATTCGATGTTGTCCACCATTCCGCCGCGTGCGAACGGTGGTAACATGGACAATCGACACATGACAGTCGGGACGACGGTGTATTTCCCCGTCTTCGTCGAGGGCGCGCTCTTTTCGATCGGCGACACACACGCCGCACAGGGTGATGGCGAGGTGTCCGGCACGGCGATCGAGGCGCCCATGCGCATCGTCTACCGCGTCGAAGTACGGAAGGGCGGGCGGCAGATCCGTGAGCCGGAATACGAGACGGACGAGTACTTCGCCGTGACGGCGTTCGCCACGACGTTGGATGAGGCGGCACGGAAGGCGACGCGTTACATGATCGACTACCTGGTCGCGGAGCACGGCCTGACGCGCGAAGATGCCTATGTCCTCGCGTCGTTGGCCGCCGACCTGCGGATCGCCGAAGTCGTCGATGTGCCGCATGTGCTGGTCGCGATGCACATGCCGAAGTCGGTGCTGGGACGGTAGCCGTGGCGGTGGCCAACGCGCGCATGCCGACCGGCCCGCCCGGCCGCCTGCTGGTCGGCAACCTGCCCGAGTTCGCGGAGGACGTGCTCGGCTTCTTCACGCGAACGGCAAGGACGTACGGCGATTTCGTCCCGCTCCGGCTGGGTCCCTGGCGCGCGGTGCTGTTGAGCCACCCCGCGTTGCTGGAGCAGGTACTGGTCGGCGAGAATCGCGCCTACATCAAACACGCCTGGTTCTGGCGCCACGTGCGCGGCATCTTCGGCGAAGGCCTGCTCACCAGCGAAGGCGACTTCTGGTTGCGGCAGCGCCGACTCGCACAGCCTGCCTTTCACCGCGACAGAATCGCCGGATACGGCCGCGTCATGGTCGATTTTACGGAGCAGATGCTCGCCGACTGGCGGCAGGGTGAGACGCGCGACGTGCACCCGGCGATGATGCACCTCACGATGCGAATCGTCACGAAGGTCCTGTTCGACGCCGAGCTGCGCGAGGATGTCGAGCAGATCGATCGCGCCTTCGACGCGGCCCTGGACGAGGTCGCCGTGCGGTTCCGACGGCCATTCCGCATCCCCGACTGGGTGCCGACGCCAGGCAATCGGCGCTTCCGGAATGCCGTGGCCGTCCTGGACCGACACGTGTACGACATCATTCGTGAGCACGCTGCGGAGTCGGAGCACGGTTCGGATCTGCTCGCATTGCTGATGCAGGCGAGGGACGAGGACGGTCGTGCCATGAGCGAGAAGCAGCTGCGCGATGAGTCGATCACACTCTTCCTGGCCGGCCACGAGACGACGGCCTTGACGCTGTCGTGGACCTGGCATCTCCTTGGAACGCACCCTCACGTCGAGACAAAGCTGCACGAGGAATTGGACAGTGTGCTCGGCGGGCGCGCACCGTCGATCGAGGATCTGCCGGCTCTGAGGTACGCCGAGTGGATCATCATGGAGGCGATGCGACTGTTCCCGCCGGCGCACACGATCGGCCGACAGGCCATCCGTGATGTCGAGATCGGCGGCCATGCCGTGCCGAAGGACACCACGATCTTCATGAGCCCGTGGGTGTTGCACCGGGACCCACGCTTTTGGGACGAGCCGGACGCGTTCCGGCCGGATCGTTGGGCAAACGATCTCGAACGAAGACTGCCCCGCTTCGCCTACGTGCCGTTCGGGGGCGGTCCTCGCATCTGCATCGGAAACCGTTTCGCACTCACGGAATCCGTGCTGATCCTCGCGACGATCGCGCGTGCCTGGCGCATGCGGCCGACCGGCCCGCCGCCATCCCCCTATCCGACCATCACACTGCGACCGGAGGGCGGGGTGACGATGCGCCTGGAGCGGCGGGCCACGCACTGAGTTCGGCGCAGATGTCGACACACGATGCCTGGACAGACCTGGCGGAAGGCCGCTGGCAGCGGGCGCGGGAAGCGTTCGAGGCGCTGCTGCGGGCCGCACCGACGCCGGAATCGTTCGAAGGGTTGAGCTGGGCCGCCTGGTGGCTGGACGACGCCGAGACGGTTTTCACGAGCCGGGAAACGGCGTTCGACCTCTATCGTGCGCGAGGCGACCTGGCGAACGCCGCGCGGATGGCGACGTGGATCGCGGCCGACTCGCTGGATTTCCGGGGCGCGAGCACGGTCGCGCGCGGCTGGCTGCGGCGCGCGCACCGTTTGCTCGACGGGATCGAGCCGGGTCCCGACCACGGCTGGCTCGCGTTTCACGAGGGCTACATCGCCTCGGGTCGCGGCGATGCGGAGCGCGCACTCGTGTTGGCGGGCCGTGCGGCCGAGCTCGGACGCCGATTCGACGTTCCCGACCTGGAGATGCTCGGGCTCGCACTGGAAGGCGTGGTGCGGGTTTCCGGTGCGGACGTCGAACAGGGCATGGCATGTCTTGATGAGGCTGCCGCGACAGCGCTCGAAGGTGGATCCGCGATCCCGATTTCACGCGCCTGGGCCTGCTGCTTCCTGGTCGGCGCCTGCGAGACGGTGCGTGACTACGAACGCGCATTCGAATGGTGCGATCGCATCGCCGAGTTCGCCGCCCGTTATGGCAGCCGCTACATGCTCGCGTTCTGTCGAGCCCATTACGGCGAAGTCCACCTGTGGCGGGGCCAATGGCAGGAGGCCCAAGCGCAGCTGGAGGCCGCGGTCGAGGATTATGCGCAGTCGCGGCCTGCCTACGTGGGCGGCGTGATCGCCCGGCTCGCGGAGTTGCGTCGACGGCAGGGTCGCTGGGACGATGCACAGCGTCTACTCGCCGGAATGGGCGGCCAGAGCGCACAGTTGTGTAGTGCCCGACTCGCGCTGGATCGCGGCGACTTGCTCCGCGCGGCGGAGCTCGCCGAACGCTGCCTTCGCCAGTTGCCCGCGCGCCAGCCGCTGGCGGGCGTGGCAGCATACGAGGTCCTCGTGCGCGCACGGTCGGCGCGTGGCGAGCTCGAGAAAGCGGGAGCGGCGCTGGAAGCGCTACAGCGGCTCGAGCACGCCGCGGGAACGTTGGCGCTGCGAGCCTCCGTTCGGCTGGCGGAAGGCCTCGTGCACGCGGCTCGCAACGAGCACGACGAAGCTCGCACCTGCCATGAGGATGCCGCCGACCTTTTCGAGCGAAGCCGCACGCCGTACGAAGCCGCGATCGCGCGCCTGGAGCTGGCGACGAGTCTCGCGGCGCTCGATCGACCCGACGCGGCCGAACGGGAAGCAAAGATCGCCCTCGAGGCACTGACCGAGCTGGGCGCTACGGCAGAGGCGCGAAGGGCAAACCATCTGCTGGCGGAGCCGCAGCACGACACGCGTATCTCGTCTGTCACGCGGCGTGAGCGCGACGTGCTCTCCCTGCTTTGCGAGGGGCTGACCAACCGCCAGATCGCGGACCGCCTGACCGTCAGCGAGCACACCGTGCATCGCCACATCACGAACATCCTGCGCAAGCTCGAGTTGCCATCGCGCGCGGCCGCAGCGGCTTGGGCCGTGCGGGCCGGCATCGGCTCGGCGCATCAGTAGCGCCTTCTCCTTCCTTCGCTCGCAACACCACGCCGTCGCCAGAACGGGCCACGCCAGCGCTCGCCCCAAAATGGCCCATTCTGGCGAAGCGAAATCGTCACGGCGGTCATACCGTTGTGCCATGGAACACCGATCGGTCGAGCGCGGCATCGTCGCAGCGGCCGCGCTGGCCCGCGTGGAAGAGCTGAAACGGATATACGGGGGGATGCCCATGGGTACACGACGCCCGGCCGAATCGATCGCCGAACGCGGTTCGCAGCCGAAACCCGCCGCACGCCAGATGTGGGCGCTCGGGGACTACCACGCCTTCGCAAAGGCGACCGTCTGGGAGCTCGGACCGATCCTCGTGCGGGCCGCGGGCATCGGGCCTGGTCAGCGCGTGCTCGACGTGGCCGCCGGCACCGGCAACACGGCAATTCGTGCCGCACAGGCCGGAGCGGAGGTCGTCGCCTCGGACCTCACGCCGGAGAACTTCGACGCCGGGCGTCGGGAGGCGCGAGCCGTCGGCGTCGAAGTCGAATGGACGGAAGCCGACGCCGAGGCGCTCCCGTTCGAGGACGACTCGTTCGATGCCGTCGTGTCCTCGCTCGGCGCGATCTTCGCCCCCGATCACGAGGCCGTGGCTGACGAGATGCTCCGGGTATGCAAGCCCGGCGGTACCGTCGGAATGATCAACTTCCGGCCAACCGGTCTGGCCGCCGACTTCTTCGACGTGCTGGGCCGCTATGCACCGCCGCTGCCGACGAACGCCCGGCCGCCGCTACTCTGGGGTGATGAGCACTACGTGCGGCAGCTGTTCGGCGATCGCGTCGAGTCACTGACGATGACACCGCACACGTACACCGAACGAAGTGCGGGTGGGGCCGCCGCCTATCGCGCTCTATTCCAGAAAACGTTCGGGCCGCTGATCGCCATTCGTGCGAGCCTGGCCGATCAGCCGGACCCACTCGACGCGCTGGACCGCGACTTCGCCGCATACACCGAAACGCAGAACCGCGGGCGTCCGGGTGGCCCTGCCGAGTACCCGTACGATGTACTGATCGTGATCGCACGCAAGCGACGGTGAGGATCGAGGAAAAGGGCGGATCACGTCCTCGTCTTCGCAATCCTGCCGGTCAGGACGTCAGAGCGACAGCCAGTAGTTGAGCTTGATCATGAAGATGTTCTCGGCAGGCGCAGCGAAGAGCGCGTCGGCGTCGCGGCGGAAGCGGAAGTTGCCGGTCCCGCGCAGTTCATCTTCCTGCCGACGTTGCCAGACCAGGAACAGCGTCGAGCCGGGGCGATACTCCCAGCGCAGCACGGCGTTGCCGATGAGCGAACGCACGTTGAAGTCACGGTCGCGGAAGGAGAAGTCGGGCTGGCCGTCGCCATCGAAGTCGATCAAGCGGCGTCCCTCACCATCGACGCACGTCCGGCCCCCGGCGCAGGCGCCGCCGGCGAAGGAGCCGTCGGCGAATGTGTCGAAGGAGAACGTCTCGGGCGCGAGCAGCTGCAGGTAGTCCGTGTAGTCACCGGATGACAGCAGTGGCTGCGCGAAGATCTGCAGGCTCAGGTGCGGCGAGAACGCGACGTTGACCCGGGTCTCCAGACCCAGCTCGCGACGTTCGAGTCGGGCAAAGACATACCGAGCGCCGAACGTCGGCGAGAACGGCAGCGCGCGTGTCGTACCGATGTATTGTGCGCCAGTGCTGCCGCGGCTCCACTCGGGCTCGACCTCGATCTCGACATTGGACGAGGGGCGCAGCTCGATCTCCGCGCTGAGCTGAAGCTCGGACCCGGCATCCAGTGCGCGCCGTTCGATCATGACGCTCGGGCCGATGCTGAGCTTGTGACGGCGGTCCGTCTGGAAACCGAGCTCGGCCTGGACGGATCGCGGCGCGAGCATGAGTGGGCCTCCGCGCGTCGCGGTCCGGTCCATCGTCTCGGGCCGCGCGTTCACGCTCGCCTCGACTTCCCAGTTGTTGAGCAGCTCCGCTTCGAGGTTGAGGTTGAAGCTGCCGGACATGTGGGCGCGCCCCCACGCGCTGGTCGACCACGGATCGCGCAGGGCATCGTGGCTCCAGTTGTGAAACGTCCAGAACCTGGCGCTGTAGCTGCGGAACAGGGGCCCGGGCTCGATGTTGAGGTAGCCGATGCGGAACCCGCCATCGAGAACTTCCTGTCGCGTGCTGAATCCCGCGTCGTTGACCTCGTAGCCCGACGTGACCTGTGCCGCCCAGATCGAGCCGGTCCAGTCGCCCCGCCGGCGCTCGAACGTCATGCGCCAGTCGATACCCGTCAGCGAGGTCGCCGACGAGTCCATCTCCAGCCAGCGCGAGTCCGGCCGCTGGAAGAAGTGGTTGCTGGCCCGCTGCAGCCGGATCATCGCGACGGAATCGCCGCGCACGTGGCTGCCCGACAGATAGCCGAAGAACGCCCAGGTCCGGTCCCCCCACTGGTGCTCCCAATCGAGCCCGGCGCTGATCGCGTTGGACGGCAGGAAGTCGAAGCTGCGATCGCCCGGCAGATCGCGGTGCATCAGCGTCGCAATCCCGCCGATCGTCGAAGCACCATCGTTGAAGTCCTGCTGCAGGCGGAACACACCGAACTCGCTGCGCGGCTCCGCGCGGAAGCTGC
>JBFJPA010000034.1:0-15764 GCA_041617355.1 Longimicrobiales bacterium | reverse complement strand
GGGTCCCAGTACACCGATGTATGCCACCGGCGAGTCCAGCAGCGCGCTGACCCATGCACGGTCGCGCACGAGCGTATGTGTCATGACGACGGCCCATGTGTCCGCGGTCAGGCGAATCGGTGCCAGCCCGTTCTCGGGCCTGGCGGGCACGAGGGTCGCGTTCGGGAACCGATCCGCCGACAGGTACGCGGGCCGGTGGTCGACGACCGACGCGCGGAACCCCAGATCCGACGCCATCGCCACGAGCGGCATCGCGTCATCGCCTGCGCCGATCACCAACAAACGAGGCGGCGGCCGCAGGACGTCGAAGAACACCGACGAAGAGCCCAACGATTCGAGGCGGGACGCACCGGAAACGACGAGATTCGCCGCGTGTTCGGTGAGGGTCCGGTCGAGATCGCTGTCGCCAGTCGTGCTCGCGATCATGACGCCTCGCGCGAAGAGGACCGACCGAGCGGCGGCGTCCCCGCTCACGATGGTGGCCAGGACGATCGCATCATCTCCGTCGAGCAGTTCGTTGACCTTCGACCAGAGAACCTGGCTCTCGGGAGCGATTCGCTGGATGAAGACGCGGACCTGACCGTCACAGCCGAGGCCGAGACCCCAGAGCGTGTCTTCGTCGCTCCCCGTCTCGTAGTGGCGCAAGCAGGAGGCGCCCGACTGGATGGAGCCGAGGCCCAGCTCGCGCACGTCGGCTTCGAGGCAACCGCCACTGACGCCGCCCCACGTGTCACCGTGCGCGTCGACGCACAACTTCGCGCCGGGCCTGCGATAGGCCGAACCGGCGATCTCGATGACCGTCGCGAGTGCGATGAACTGTCCGGAGGCGGCCGCCTCCAGCACGCGTCGCGCGATGTCGCGAGTTTCCTGCCAATGCTTCATGAGCAAGCCCCTGCGGCAGGGCGCCGTACGAGCCGCGCGGGGTCAGGGAGCCGGGCTCGCGTCGGTCGGGTCGAGTGAGGCGGCCGGAACGGATCCGGCCGGAATCAGCGATCGAGGTCTTGGATAGCGGAAACGTGCGGGTCCCGGACCGGCGCCGCAAGCCGCGCCGACGCGGCCGGGACAGGGCTGGCGGGGCAATTCCGCACAGCAGCATGGTGTTTGCCCGATTGTTCCGCTCCCGGCCGTGCGGCAACGTGCCGAAGATTGCCCCCGTTTGGAGACCAGGCTCGGGGGCGATGTCCCTCTGCCCAACCGGTGGCCATGGGTCTGCACGATACCGACATCGGCGTCGATCCGCGTTCCGTCCGGAACATCTCCCGTGCGGTGATCCGCGACATGGCCGCGCTCGAGCAGATGCTCGAGGCCGGTGTGATCGAGGAAGGTTGCTGCCGGCTGGGCGCGGAGCAGGAGCTGTTCCTGACCGACGATCGGTGGGATCCCGCTCCCATTGCCGAACACGTTCTGGCCGACGCGGCGGACGAGCGGTTCGTCAGCGAGGTCGCACTGTTCAATCTGGAGGCGAACCTCGAGCCCATCGCGGTGCGCGGCCGCACGTTCTCGGATCTGCAGATCATGCTGGAGGAGACGGTCGCGCTGGCGGATGCGGCAGCCCGCCGACACGGGGGACACGCGTTGATTTGTGGCATCCTGCCGACCCTGCGTCCCGACGCGTTGTCCATCGAGAACCTGACGCCGCGCGACCGCTATCGTGCCTTGAACGCGGCCGTGATGCGCGCCGCCGGCGGCGTCATTCGCCTGCGGCTGCAAGGCATTGACGAGCTGCTCCTCGACCACGACAACGTGCTGCTCGAAGGGTGCAACACCAGCTTTCAGGTTCATCTCCAGGTCGATCCCGACGCCTTTGCGGCTGCGTACAACGTCGCACAGGCGATCGCCGGCCCGCTTCTCGCCGCCTGCGTCAACTCGCCGCTCCTCTTCGGGCGACGCCTCTGGCGTGAGACGCGCATCGCGCTGTTCCACCAGTCCGTCGATGCGCTGGACACCGCCACACTGGCGCGCGAAGTCACGGGACGGGTTTGGTTCGGCGAGAGCTGGGCGCAGGATTCCGTGTTGGACGTATTTCGCGAGAACCTGGCGCGCTTCCGTCCCTTGCTGACGGCCGAGATCGCTGAAGATCCCTTCGAAACGCTCGCGGCCGGCGGGGCCCCGAAGCTGCGCGCGCTGCAGCTGCACAACGGCAACGTGTATCGCTGGAATCGACCCTGTTACGGCGTGTACCGCGGACGCGCGCACCTGCGCATCGAGTGTCGCGTCCTGCCCGCTGGCCCGACCGTCGTCGATGAAGTCGCGAATGCCGCGTTCTGGATCGGCCTCGTCCTGGGCGGCACCCGCCGCTTCGGCCACCTGCCCACGCGTCTGGCTTTCGAGGACGCGCGGGCCAACCTCATCGCGGCGGCCCGGCTCGGACTCGACACCGGCTTCACGTGGCTCGACGGCGAGCGCCTCAGCGCGACCGAGCTGATTCGCGACCGCCTGCTACCCATTGCGCGGTTGGGCCTGCTGTCCGCTCACGTCGATGAATCCGACATCGACTACTACCTGGGGATTGTCGACCGCCGCGTCGTGACCGGATCGACCGGCGCACAGTGGACACTCCGGTCCGATCAGGCGCTGCGCAGGAAATACGGTCACGTCGAACGCATGGCCATTCTGACCGCGGCCATGAACAGCAATGCGCGAAAGGGGCTGCCCGTGCACGATTGGCCGACCGCCGAAGATCGCGGCGAAGGACGCCCGCACCGCGCCTACGAGCGCGTCGAAGACTGCATGACGACCGACCTTTTCACGCTGCGCGAGGATGATGCCGTCGACCTCGTCGCCTTTCTGATGAACCATCGTGGCATCCGCCAGATCCTCGTCGAGGACGACGAGCAGCGACTCGTCGGCATCATCTCCTACCGGACTCTGTTGCAGCGTGTCGCCGACGGGAAACTCCATGAGGCGAACGAGCCGCTGCCGGTGCGAGACATCATGGTGCGAGAGCTGATCACCATCGAGCCCGGCACACCCATGCGCGAAGCCGTGCGCATCATGCGCGAAGCCAACGTCACGGCCCTGCCGGTGGTGCGACAGGGCAAGCTGCTCGGCATCATCAGCGAGCACGATTTGCTCCCCGTCGTCGCACGCCTGCTCGACGAAAAGGAGTCCGATCGGGACCCGCGTCTCGAGGGCTGACCGCTGCCCACTCACCTCCCGCCCGACGGGAACGCCGGAGTGGAAAAGTCTGTTACAGCCCTGAACAAAAAGTTCCGCCCCCCAATTTCGGCAGACACCTTGAATCCGTTGTAGTAACGTGACTTAGCGAATCCTACCGGGGCGGCACGCTTCTTACCCTACGTCCATGGCGAAGACCTGCTCCGAAAGAATACGGCTGCCGCGTCGCCGCAATCCGAGAGAACGAAATGAGTCTTGCCCGGCAGATGGCGGTCGAGCCGGTGGAGTCGCCTCCCACCCGTACTTCGGCCCAGCGCGCGCCCGGTGTCACGCTGGTGGGCGAAAGCTCGCCTTTCCGATCGGCGCTCCAACTCGCCACACGCGTGGCGCGCTACCCGGGCGCCAACGTCCTGTTGATCGGGGAGACCGGCACGGGCAAGGAGCTCTTCGCGCGTTACATCCACAACCACGGGCCGAACGCCAACGAGCCGTTCATCGCCATCAACTGCTCGGCCATTCCGAAGTCGCTGCTGGAATCCGAACTGTTCGGCCACGAGAAGGGCGCCTTCACGGACGCTCGCACGTCGAAGCGAGGACTTCTCGAGGTCGCAGGCAAGGGTACATTGCTGCTCGACGAGGTGCACGAGCTCCCGCTCGAGCTCCAGCCCAAACTGTTGCGCGTCCTCGAAGAACGGAGACTGCGGCGGCTGGGCGGCCTCACCGAGGTCGACGTCGCATGCCGCATCATCGCGGCCGCGAACCGCGACCTCATCACGGCCGTCGACGAGCGGAGCTTCCGCAGCGACCTGTTCTACCGTCTCAACGTGCTGCGGATCGACCTGCCGTCGCTGCGCGAGCGGCCGGACGACCTGCCGCTGCTCGCAACGCACCTGGTCGATGGCATCTGCCAAGCGCATGGCCTGCCGCACCGCATGGTCTCCGACGAAGCCATGGTCGTCCTCCAGGCACACCCCTGGCTCGGGAACGTGCGCGAGCTGAAGAACACGCTCGAAAGCGCCGTGCTCGTCTGCGACGGCGACGAGATCCTGCCCCAACACGTCCGACTCCGGAAACGGGCCACCGTGCCGGTGAGCGGCACCGTCATCCTCGATGCCCCACCCATTCCCCTCAATGCCGCGGCCGATGGCCTCGACCTCGCGACACCCGAAACACCGGCCGGCGAGTTCACCCTCGCCCTGCCACCCGGCGGCATCACCGTCGCCGACATGGAGAAGCTCCTCATCCGCGAAACGCTGCGCGTCACGTCCGGCAACCGCACCCAGGCTGCCCGCATGCTCGGCATCTCACGCCCCACCATCATCCGCAAGATCGAGCTGTACGAGCTCGACGACGCCTGACCGGGACGGGCCCCATCGTTCGCGGAGCCGCCCGGCGGCCAACCGTCGCCGACATGGACGGCAGGACTGTCAAGCTCTGTTACGGCGTCAAACTCTGAGACACACGGAACGTGACGGTGCCCTCCTTCCGTGGGCTGTCTGAGTCTCTCGTCAATCCCATTTCTATCAACCACTTACGGCGTTTCAGCGCGACTGGCGCGGACGTTGCCAAAGAAGGGGGTGCCGCGCCCGGCCGAGGGGGGTCGTGACGCGGCCTGATTCGACTCCATGAGGGTTCAATGACGTTCCCGACACTGAAGTTCGTCCGGGTCGCTCTGCTGATGGCCGTCGCCGTTGCGGCGTCGGCGTGTCAGGACCTTCCGACCGGACCTGTGGAGCCTCTGCACGAGCCTGCGCTGCCGACTGCACAGTCACTCGTCGGTGTGCCGGGAGGGGTCATGCCCAGCCTCGGCACGGTCAATCTCAAGCAGTCGCGTCGCAGCGCGAACAAGGACGACCTGAAGGAGTTGCTCAAGCAGGAGAAGGAACGCCTCAAGGCGCACAAGGAGAGCCTGAAGGCGCTGCACAAGGCTCGCAAGGAAGAGTGGAAGATCGCGAAGAAAGCGGCCAAGAAGGTGGGCGGCTTCGAGAACTTCCTGGAGTTCCTCACCTGCGAGCCGCTCGAGTACGACGCGGACACGGACATCATCGGGCCGGAGGGCGGCAAGCTGAGCGTGGGTCCGCACAAGCTCGAGATTCCCAAGGGTTCGCTCAGTGACTACGTGCTGATCACCGCCGAGATGCCGCTTTCCGACATGGTGGAGGTCAGCTTCGAGCCGCACGGCCTCCAGTTCGCGAAGGGGGCACACCTGAGCCTCAGCTACAAGCACTGTTTCGCGCCGCCGCAGCAGCGCCATTGGATCGTCTACATCGACGGAACGGACAGGGTGCTCGAATGGCTCCTGTCCCGGGACAAGAAGGGGCTGGACGAGGTTTCCGCGAACATCGACCATTTCTCACGCTACGCGGTCGTGGCCAACTAGCCCGCCTACCCCCGGACGGGCGAACTTCACAACCCTCGCGGAGACCCACCGGGAACACGCCTCTGACGCTGGAGGCGTGTTTCTTTTCCCCTCCGGGCGACTGGCTGGCACGGACAAGTTCAGGGCGCTTCGGCCGATCCTAAGGCAGACGGTAGTGTCCGACCCGATACCGATGATGCCTGCGCCAGGAACCAACCCGGAGAACGAAACCCTCGGCGGGCTGCTGGATGCCGCCCGGTCGGCGGAGCGTGCCCTCGAATGGGATGAGGCGCTCGCCCGTTACGAGGAGGCGTTTACGCTCGTGCGCGCGGAGGGCACGCCGCGCGATGCGGCCGACATCCTGCGCTGGATCGGTAACGTCCGCCGCCAGCAGGAGGACCTCGATGCGGCCGAGGAGCTGTTCGAGGCCAGCGTTGCCGTCGCCGAGGCCAGTGGCGAGCGGCTGCAGATCGCGCAGGGCCTGAACTGTCTGGGCATTGTCGCGTTCGCCCGTCGCGACCTCGATACCGCTCAGGATCTCTATGGCCGAGCGTACGAGCTCGCGCTGGTCCTCGACGAGGAGCTTCTCGCCGCGATGACCGGGCAGAACCTGGCCGTCATCGCGAACATCCGCGGCCAGGCTGCCGTCGCGCTCGAGCGCTACACGAAAGCGCTGCGCATCTACCGAAAGCTGGACGACGCGCCCAAGGCAATCCGTTGCCTGAACAACATGGGCATGGCGCACGTCGACCTCGAAGAATTCGAGGCAGCGGCCGCGTGTTACGACCAGGCCTCGGGCATGGCGGTCGAAGCCGATGATCTCGACATGGTCGCGACCGTAGCCGTCAACCGCGCGGAGCTGAGCCTCTTGACCGGCCGGTACGAGGCCGCGCGCGAGTCGTGCGACCGTGCGTTCGAGCTGTTCGGCCGGCTCGGCTCGACCTCCGGCCAGGCGGAAGCTTACAAGCTCTACGGCGCGCTTTATCGCGAGACCGGCAAGCTCCACCTGGCCGATGCCAGTCTCGCCGACGCCATCATGGCTTCACGCGCCTGCGGCGACCTGCTGCTCGAAGCGGAGGCAGAGCGCGAGCGATCGCTCGTGCATCTCGCCGCCGGCCGCAATGCCGACGCACTCCGCTGCCTGAACCGATCGCACGGCCTCTTCCAGCAGCTGCGCGCGCAGCAGGATCTACTCGGCATTGATCAACGCCTCGACCGGCTCGAGGACACCTTTCTGCGGGTGGTCAAAGCGTGGGGCGAATCGATCGAATCCAAGGACCACTATACCGCGGGTCATTGCGGCCGTGTAGCCGACTATGCCTGCCGCCTCGCCGAGCTGGCCGGCCTTTGCGGCCGTGACCTCACGTGGTTCCGGATGGGCGCGTTCCTTCACGATGTCGGCAAAACCGTCGTGCCCGAGGAGGTCCTCAACAAGCCAGGCAAGCTGGATGCCGACGAGTGGGCGGTCATGCAGTCGCATACCACTGTCGGCGATGCCATCGTGGCCGAGTTGAATTTTCCGTGGGACGTCCGGCCGATCGTACGCAGCCACCACGAGCGCTGGGACGGCAGCGGTTACCCCGACGGCCTGCGCGGCACCGATATCCCTCTGGTCGCCCGCATCCTCGCCATCGCCGACGTCTTCGATGCGCTGACGACGGCGCGCAGCTATCGCGCCGCGATGTCGGTCGAGGACGCGCTCGAGATCATGACGCGCGAGGCCGGTCAGGCCCTCGACGCCGAGCTGTTCGCCCTTTTCCGCACAACCCTCGACGAACGCACTCCGACCACGCCTGGCGGCCTGCGGATCGCCTCGTAGCCGGACGTCTTCGAGACTGTGATGGGAGTGTGGCGCCGGCGATCGAGAGAATCGGCCGCGCGTGGACGCCACCCGGTAACGGAGTCCGGCTAACGCACGCCGGGCCCGAGCTGCCGGTCGAACTCGGAGCGTTCGCGCAGTTCGCTCAGCTCGATCCCCGCGGCGGACAGTTCCTGTTCGAGCGAAGCTACCCGTTTGGTCAGCAGGTCGACGTCATCACGCCGCGCTCGCACCTCGAGAATCCGAGCGATCGAGTCGACGAGCGGCTTCAACGCGAAGCGGAGCGTGAGCCCGGCGACCGGTACGAAGATGAGAAGCCAGGCAGCGAGGATCGCGACGATCTCCTCATCCATACGTCCTCCTCATGGGGCTCACGGGATGCGGCGACGGTGAGGCCCGTGCCCTCACCGACGCCGTTGCATATCGAGCATCGACTGACGTCGCGCGCTCAGTGGTGATGGACTTCGAAGCCGCTCTGCTCGAGCTCCTCTGCCTTGCGCGTGTCTTCGTCGCGTACGACCTGGCCGTCGAACAGGTGCAGCGTCCGTTCGGCGTACCGCGCGTAGCGTGGATCGTGTGTCACCATGCAGATCGTCGCGCCATCGGCATGGAGCTCCTTGAGCAGATCCATGACCGCCTCGCCGTTCTTCGAATCGAGGTTTCCGGTCGGCTCGTCGGCCAGCAGGATGAGCGGCTTGCCGACGATGGCCCGGGCGACGGCGACGCGCTGCTGCTGGCCGCCCGAGAGCTGCGACGGATAGTGCTTCGTGCGGTGCGCCATGCCGACCCGCTCGAGCGAAGCCTGTACCCGCTCCTTCCGCTCGCTCGAAGGCATGCCGCGATAGGTGAGCGGCAGCTCCACGTTCTCGTAGACGGTGAGGTCGCCGATCAGGTTGAACGCCTGGAAGATGAAACCGATTTCCCGGTTCCGTACGCGGGCGCGATCGGATGCGGAGAGGTTGGCGACGTTCTTGCCGTCGAGGAAATATTCGCCCTCCGTCGGCGAGTCGAGCAGGCCGAGCAGCGAGAGCAGCGTCGTCTTGCCGCAGCCTGACGGGCCCGCGATCGAGATGTACTCGCCTCGCAGGATCTCCAGATGGATGTTGGAGAGCGCGTGCGTCTCCACTTCGTCGGTGTAGAACACCTTGCTCACGCCGACGAGCTTGATGAGGGCGTCCTGCTGCGCCTGGTCCATGTTCGTTCTCCCCGCTTCGTGAATGGTGTTCTCGTGCACTGGTCTGCCCGTCGGGGCCCGCCCGATCGGCGGGCCTCCCAATGGATCAAGCGCCGCTGCCGCTAACGCCGCAGTCGAACGCGATCGAAGTTGTCGTACGCGGACATGTCGGACAGGATCACGGCATCTCCTTGCTTTAGACCGTTCCTGACCTCGACATGGTTGACGGAGCTGACGCCCAGGGTGACCTGGACCCGAACCGCCTCGTTGCCGCCCGGCTCCAGCCGGAACAGGCCGATCGTGCTGTTCACGCCGCCGAACGGAGGCCGGCCCATGTAGAGCACGTCGTCGAGCCGCGTGATCTCGATGTTGCCGTCGACGCTGAGGTCGGGCCGCGCTCCCGGCGGCAGCTGCTCGGGCAGGGCGACGTCGACGCCCACCGTGCCGCCCTGAGCCGCCGGATCGATCCGCACTACGCGGCCCTGTACAACTCCGTTTCGCGTGTCGATGTTGGCCGTCTGGCCAATGACGACGTCGACCGCCTGGGTTTCCGGGATCCGTAGCTCGGCCTTGAGCCGGCCCGGCTTGACGACGCGCGCGAGCTCCTGCCCGGATTGGACGTACTGACCGATCTCGAGGTTGCCTTGCTGGAGGCCGCCCAGGATCTGGAGCACTCCGTCCGTCCCCGCCTGTACCGTCATGGACTCGACCTGCTCGCGGCGGAACGCGACGATCTGCTGCAGCCGCACGACCAGGGACTCCTGCTCGGCAATCTGGGCCGTCGACTGCTCGCTGATGACCTGGAGCCGCTGCTGCTCCACGTCGAGCCGGGTCTTCGCCTCCTCGAAGCGGTCCTGGGCTCCCGCGGCTTCGGCCTCCGAGGCGAGCCCCTTCTGGATGAGCTCCTGGAAGAGCTTGTGCTGGCGATCCGCCTCGTTGTACAGCGTGCGTGCGTTGGCGACCGTCGCTTGCTGGTTCAGCTTCTGGGACTGGAGCGTGGCCCGAAGATTGACCAGCTCGGTCTTGGCGCCGTTGAGCTGCCCCTCCGCCTCGAGCAGTTGGAGCTCGATGTCGGGGTTCGTCAGGCGCATCAGGATCGTCCCCGCATCGACCTCCGTACCCGGCCGCGCGAAGATCTGCTCGATCCGGCCCGCCGTGATCGCCGGGATGATGCGGATGTCTTCGGGCACGAGCGTGCCCGGGCCTCGCACCGCTTTCACCAGCGGACCCCGTCGCACGGTGTCGACCAGGATCGTGGCGGATTCGACGCTCGGCGGCGCGGGCTTCAGCCGTGACAGCCCGACGGTGATCACGACGGCGCCCACGAGGGCGGCGGCGATATAGAGAGGACCGCGTTTCTTCGGCTTGTTCGTGCGTGGCTTGTCCATTCGTTCCTCTAGGTTCAGCGCCGAGGCGCCATCTCCCGGCGGAGGAAAGCTCCGTGCCGGGCGAAGGCGGGCGCCGGATCTGCCTCATTCATAATAGTTTACCCGCTCCTCTCCCCCACGTTCGGGGAGCGGGGTCCCCGATCCCGGGACTCCGCCTTCCCGGAACCGGACGATCTCAGCGCAGCGACCGGCCGACCGCGGCTTCCAGCGTCGCCAGCGTCTCGTGGAACATGTAGACCGCCGCGAGGTGCGCCTGGTCGGCGCGAACCTTCTGCTCCTGGGCGCGCGTCAGCTCCAGGAACGTCGTGCAGAGGCCGCCGCTCTGGGCCGCCACGCCCGACGCGCCACAGCCCGCGCCGAGGCGGTAACGCTCCCGCGCGATCTCGAGTTGCTCGGCCGCGCCGGCCGCATTGCGTTCTTCGATCTGCACGGTCCGATACGCCGTATTCAGGTTGAGCATCGCGGTGGCGACTTCGGTGCGCCGCGCCAGCTCCTCGGCCCGGCGCTGATGGCGCGCATCGTCGGCCGCCACCCGTGCCGTCTGCAACTGCTGCTCCCGCGTGAAGCCATCGAAGATCGGGATCGACACCTGCGCCTGGAAATACGCCGGCGTACCCGTGTAGTTGAACGGGAATTTGTTGTTGTCGGCGATAATGGCCGCCTCGTCGGCCGCCGTGAACGCGTACTCCGCCGTACAGTTGGACGGCCGGTTCGGCAGGGGGTTTGACAGACCGGCCGAAATCGCATTGAGCTGTTCGCAACTCGCGATGCGGTTTGCCGCCGAGTTCTTGGCCTGGGTGATCAGGAACTGCGTGTCGCCTGCCTTCCGAATGAAGCCCGAGAAGTTGCCGAAGAGGCTCAGGGACGGCAGGTACGTGCTCCACGCCGCCTTCGATGCGGCGAACGCCGCCGATTCGGCCCGCCGCGCCGAAACCAGTTGCGGGTGCGATTCGAGCGCGGTCGCCGTCAGATCGTCCAGCGTCCACGTCGGCTCGAACACCGTGAACTCGCTGGTCAACTGCACTTCACGATCGACCGTCACGCCAATCGTCTGGAGCAGACGGAGCCGCTCGGTGTCGTAGAGATTCTCAGCCTGCAAGAGCCCGACCTCCGCCCGCCCGCGATCCACTTGTGCCTGGGTGACATCGAGCTTGGTCGCGGCGCCGACGGACGCACGTGCCTCGGCCAGCTTGAACGCTTCGTCCGCACTTTCCAGCGCCGACTGCGCGATGGTGACGCCGTCGCGCGCGCGCAGCGCGGCCAGGTACGCCTGTGTGACCGCGGACGCCATGACGTACTCGGCCGCGTCGACGCGTGCCTCGACAGCACGGGCGTTCGCCTTTTGTTGCGCCATCCGGAAGAATGTCGCGCCGGACAGCTGCATGCTCATGTTGAGGTTGTAGGACGACGTGTAGTAGACGGGCGTGCGGCCGAGGCCGAACTCGGCGGCGCTCAGGTTGCCGACGCGTGGCGTGCCGCTCGCCTGATAGGAGAACGTGTTGCTCGCGGTCACGCTCGGCAGCAACTGCGCGTATGCCTCGCGCGCCGCCCAATCCGCCTGTCCTTCGTCGTTCGCGGCCTGTCGGTAGGCCGGATTGTTGCGCCGCGCCAGGTCGAGCGCCTCTTCCAACGTCATCGTGACGGGCGCCTGCTGCGCGGCTGCCGGCACCGTGCCGGCGGCCAGGACCAGCGCACCCGCGATCCAGAATCGCGTCCTGCGGACCATCATGAGTCGGCTCCTCGTTCAAATCCTTCACCGTCGCATCCCGCCGGGGCGTGGACGCCGCCAACAGGACGGAGGAAGGCCCGTGCCATTCTCGACGATCGTCGTAACCTTCCGTTTTTGAATGAGATAGATCGATTGCGGCAGAAACGTCGAAATGCCGTGGCCGCGGATTCGGGAAGGGCCGGTCCCGCGATCGGACAGTTCGCGTTCAACCGGCCGGCGCGGAACGCCGATCCTGAGGGCGGGATCCCGTCCGCAGGCCGCTCGGCCGGCCGGACTCGCTGGTCGAAGGAGCCTCGAATGAAACGTGTTCTACGCGCCCTTGCTCTCGCCCTGCCGATGGCGATCGCGGCCATCGGCTGCGACCTGCCCACGGCACCGCCGCGGTTTCAGCCGACGTTCGTGCTGCAGGCGGACCCGGTGAAGGTACCCGTCACGTCGGCCGCGGCGTCATCCCAGGCGACGCGGGACCTGCGCGACATCGACCCGGACCTCGCGGCCCGGGCTCGTGGCGGGGCAGTCGTCGTATCGGTCGACAACCCGTCGGGCGCGACCGGACAGGTTCGCGTCCGAATCGAAGGCGGCGGCGCGCTCGTCGAAGGCGATGTGCCGCTCAGCGCGACGAACGGTCATCGCATCACCGTACCGGAAGTCGCGATGCGCGCGTTCCTCGGCAATTCGGTGACGATTCGCGTATCCGGCACGCTGTGTCCCGCGTCCGGCTGCCAGTTGCGGCCACCGCCGTTCCCCGAAGTCACGTTCCGGCCGCGCATCGAAGTCACCTTCGAGATCGGCGGGGAGCGCTGACATGCGACGATACCGATTCTCCGCTGGCGCGGCCGCAATCACGTTCGCGGCGCTGATCGTACCGACGGGCCTTCAATCGCAGGTGACCAGCGCGAGTGCGGCTGCGCTCGGGCTCGGCGACAACTTCACGGCGGCGGCACGCGGCTTCAACGCCGTCGCCTGGAATCCCGCGACCCTCGCGCTCCGCGGCACGCCGAACACGTCGCTCACGTTCCTCGCGATGCGCGGCGGCAGCGGCCTCGCGCCCGTGTCCTTGTCAGACCTGTCGGCCTACTCGAATCAAGTCGTGCCGGATGCGGTGCGTCAGGACTGGCTGGCGCGAATCGCCGCGGATGGCGCACAGCGGGGCGAAGGCGAGGTCGAGGCGACGTGGGCAGCGCTGCAGTTCGGGTATCTCGCGCTCCATGCCGGCACGCGTGTGCGGGCCCTGACCGACGTCTCACCCGGCGTGGCTGAGCTGGTCATGTTCGGCAACGCCGGACAGGACGGGTCCGCGCGTGATCTGGACCTGTCCGGATCGTCGCTCGCCGCTCGCGCCTACACCACCTTCGCCGCCAGCCTGGCCCTGCCCTACGAAGTCGAGGCCGGTCGCCTTTCCATTGGCGCGACCGTCACATATACGATCGGACACGTCTTCGCCGGCGGCGACAATTCGGTTGGCCGGTCGACGGCGCAGCCCATCGGGGTCCAGCTCGACTTCCCGCTGGTCCAGACTCGCCTCGATGACCTGCAGTTCAATGGCGGCAGTGGCGTCGGGCTCGATGTCGGCGCCGCACTGGAAAGCGGGCCGCTGACCGTGTCCGCCGTCGCACACAACGTTCGCAGCAGCTTCGCCTGGCGACTGGAGCGGCTCGAGTACCGCCCGCTCTCGTTCGACATTACCGAACAGAACGCACAGAGCCGGACCGACGCACAGCCGTTCGCCAGTGCGCCGGCGGATGTACGCGAACGCATCGCGGAGATCGGCTTCGAGCCATCGTGGTCATTCGGCGTGGCATTCCGGCCGAGTGACCGCCTGCTCACCACTGCCGATGCGCGCTTCGCCAAAGATGACGGCATGTTCGCGCGTCCCGTCCGTCACATTGGCGCCGGCGTCGAGCTGCACGTACTGCCCTGGCTGCCGCTCCGCGCCGGCGGCGCACTCGTCTCGCAGACCCGCGATGACGACGGCTGGCTGGCCGGCGCGGGCCTCGGCGTCAAGATCGGTACGTGGGGCATGAATGCGGCACTCGCACGTCGCGATTCGGGACGACTCGGCGCGTCGACCCTTTTCATGATCTCGGCCACGGCCATCGGAGTCTGGTAGAACGGGCGCGGCGGGCGCTGGCGGCGCCCGCCGTTCTCGTCAATGCGAAGGAATCGCGGCTCTAACCTTCGATCCACTCCCCGACATCCCGAATGCAAAGCCAGGTGCCATCGGCCTGCCGCTCGTACACGGCGAGCCAGTTCGAGCGGCGCGTGGTCGGCTCGCCGGCGCCAGCCGGCGCGAAGGTGCACTCGTCGCGGCCCCAGCCCGTGGCGATAGGACCGACGACGACGAACTCATCGTAGCCGCCCGAACAAGTCGGATTGGACTCCGCCCAGCGGTCCCGGAACATCCTGATGATGGCGGCGCGCCCGCGGGCGTCGCCCACCCGCGCGTCGGGCGTATAGAGATCGGCGAGGGCGTTGGCGTCCCGGTTGTTGTGCGCCTCGTACCAGCGTGCGAGGGACTGACGGGCCCACTCGGGAGCGCCACCGTGCGGCTCGGCGCCGACCGACATGTCCTGCTGGATCCTCCAGTTTCCGTCGACCTTTCTGTAAACCGTGAGATACCGACCGGCGCTGTTGGTGCCCTGGTACGTCCCCTGCTCGACGGCCAGATCGCCGGAAGCCGCAACGTAAATCTGCTCGGGTGCGAAGCCGCCTTCCTGGCCGACGCTCTCTGCGTTGTCGCGCGCGATGAACGCTTCGATGTTGGCTTTACCCAAGGTCACGGGCCGGTCTTCCCAGTGCACGGTCCCGTCGTCCGCGAACAAGCCCGCAATACCGGCCGCGTCCTGGCTTCGTGAATATTCCAGCCAGCGGGATGAAATGTCGCGGATCGCTGCCTCCTCCGCCGCCGGGTCCGCGGCTGGCGTACACGCCCACGCTGGTGCAACGAATGCGACTGCCGGTAACAGCTGACGAATCCGCATGGTGACCCCCGATCCGAGAGACGTGCCTCGCAACCACCCGACCTCGTTCGCACCGTAGGCCCGTTCGGGAGTGCGGATCAAGGAAACGTTAGACTCGGCGCGCCAACCCCTGCGCCACACGTGCCTGTCCAAACGAGTGTTCTGCCCCGACAACGTTCTCCGGCCGGTACGGAATGGACTGGATCCGACAGGACCTGCGGCAGTCTCTTCGTCAGATGCGGCGAGCGCCCTTCTTTCACGTTGTCGTGGGCCTCACGCTCGCCCTCGGCATTGGCGCCAACACGGCCATCTTCGGTGTCGTGAAGGCGGTGTTGCTCGAGCCGCTGCCCTACCCCGACGCGGAATCGCTGGTCCGGATCTGGAACCGTCATGACGGCCGTGGGCTGCTGCGCGTGGACGCGTCGCTCCAGGATCTCGACGATTGGCGCCGGGGCACGCGGTCGTTCGACGCGTTCGCCGCGTGGAACAGCCGGGAAGGCAATCTGGCCGGGGGCGCCGGTCCGGCGGAGCGCGTTGCGTTCGCGA
Organism: Longimicrobiales bacterium; assembly: GCA_041617355.1. Classification (GTDB taxonomy): domain Bacteria; phylum Gemmatimonadota; class Gemmatimonadetes; order Longimicrobiales; family RSA9; genus JBFJPA01. The sequence continues at coordinate 672 of JBFJPA010000034.1, read as the reverse complement.
TCGTCTCGCCGGACTTCTTTCGCGCGTTCGGCGTGCTGCCAGCCCTCGGTCGCGAGTTCACGATCGATGAGAACATCCCGGGCAATGACGATGTCGCTGTCGTGAGCCACGCGTTCTGGCGCGATCGGCTCGGAGCGGATCCGTCCGTGATCGGCCGGACGGTGCTGCTCGACGATCGGCCGTTGACGATCATCGGTGTCATGCCGCCGGGCTTCGCGTTCCCGCTTCGTGAAACGTCCCTATGGAAGCCGTTCGGGATGGGACGCGACGACGGTGGTCCACGCGGAGGCCGCTGGATCGATGTCGTCGCGAGACTGACCCGGGGCGTCGAGCCGGCCGTCGCGGTGACGGAATTGCAGACCGTGGCCCGCGCGAACGCGGAGGCTTATCCCGACAGCAACGAGGGGTGGAGCGCGTGGCTGGAGCCGCTGCGAGAGACGATCGTCGGACCGACGCGTTCGACACTCTGGCTGGTCTGGGCTGCGGCTGCGCTCGTGCTCGTCATTGCCTGCGCGAATGTCGCGAACCTGCTGCTCGCGCGGACGCTCGTGCGGGACCAGGAGCTGGCGATCCGCACGGCACTCGGCGCGGACCGCGGCCGTCTCATACGCCAGCTCGTGGTGGAGAGTCTGACTCTGGCCCTTCTCGGCGGTGCGCTCGGCGTCATGCTGG
>JBFJPA010000033.1:0-15932 GCA_041617355.1 Longimicrobiales bacterium | reverse complement strand
CGAGGCCCGGGCCTCGAGGAGGCCGACCGTGGCGGCCGTCGCGCCGACCGCCAGGGCAAGGACCGCCACGGCGCCGGCGCCGGCCGCCAGGCGGTTCCGACGCAGGAACTTGCGCGCTCGGTAGAGGGCCGAGGGAGGGCCCGCCTCGACGGGCCGGTGGTCGAGGAACCGGTCGAGGTCGGCGGCCAGCTCGTTCGGCGTCTGGTAACGGCGGTCCCGTTCCTTCTCGAGCGCGCGGCCGACGATCCAATCGAGTTCGCCGCGGAGGGCCCGGAGCAGGACCGGGCCGGTGACGCCCCGCAGCTCGGCGACCTGCTCCCGACCCTCCGGGATCGACTTGACGCGTGAGCTGGGCGTTGGGGCGTCCTTCTCGAGGAGGGCGCCGATCGCCGCGAGACCCCGGAGCTGCCCCTCGTGGAACGGCAGGACCCCGGTGAGCAGCTCGTAGAGGACGACGCCGAGCGCGTAGACGTCGGCACGGGCGTCGACGTCGCTTTCGCCGAGGGCCTGCTCGGGGGCCATGTACGCGACCGTTCCCACGAAGTGGCCCGTCTGCGTCAGGTGCAGCTCGTCCTCGCCGTCGGCGGCCACCGCCTTCGCGATCCCGAAGTCGATGATCTTGGGGACCGGGCGGCCGTCGTGTTCCGAGACCATGATGTTGCCCGGCTTGAGGTCCCGGTGGATGACGCCCTTGGTATGGGCGTGCTGCACCGCGCGGCAGACCGTCGCCAGGATGCGCACGCGGTCGCGGATCCCGAGGCGGTGCGCGTTGCAGAAGGCGACGATGTCGACCGCCTGTACTCGTTCCATCACGAAGTACGGAACTCCGTCCTCAGTCACGCCGGCGTCGAACACGGTGGCGATGTTGGGATGCTCCATCGCTGCCAGCGAGCGACGCTCCTGCTCGAAGCGACGCACCACGGAATCGCTGTCCATGCCCAGCTTGAGCATCTTCAAGGCGACCTCGCGGCGGACCGGCTCGCGCTGCTCGGCGAGCCAGACCTCACCCATGCCTCCCGTGCCGAGGAGCTCGACGAGGCGATAGGGACCGATGAGGGTTCCGGACACAGGCATGCGTAGGCTCCGTGGGGTCGTTTCTCGAACCGCCGACACGCAATGTCGGGTGCCCCGCGCCACCTAGCAACGCAGGGTCTTGCGGCGGCGATGCAGTCGGTCGTTGCGCGCCGCCGCAAACGGCGGCAACGTTCCCTATCAGGGCGCCCGGAAACGCAGACGGGGTGCTCCTGAACATGAACGTCGAGCAGAGTGAGATCAGCATGGTGTGTGCGAAGCTGCGCTGCGAGGCGCCATGATCCTGCGTCGCGTCATGGAGCACGTCCGCGAACAGAACTGGACGGCCATCGGCATCGACTTCGTGATCGTGGTCGTCGGCGTGTTCCTCGGCATCCAGGTCTCGAACTGGAACGAGACGCAGTCCGAGATCGCCCGGGAGCGCATCCTCCTCGGTGAGCTGCGCGCCGAGCTTGCGGAGTCGATCGAGCAACTCACCATCAAGCGGAATGCCTTCCGTCAGGTCGGCCGATCGGGCGAACGGGCGGTTGCCTTCCTGGACGCGGGCAAGGACTGTGGCGAAGCGTGCTGGGATGTCGTCGTCGATTTCTTCCACGCCTCCCAGTGGCAGCAGATCGGCGTCAGCCGCTCGACCTACGACGAGTTGCGACGCAACGGCTGGCCCCGCAATCGTGAAATCGTCGATGCGCTCGAGGCCTACCACCGGCAGTCCGATCAGATCTCGTTGCCTCTGCGGGACCCGCCGGCCTACCGCTCGCTGGTGCGCGGACTGATCCCGCTGGCCGCGCACCAGCCGTACTGGTACAACTGCTTCGCGTTGACCGACGGCGAGGAAATCTACCTCGAGACGTGTCCGGCGGGCGTCGATCCGGCCGTGTCCGCGACCGCGGTGGCGGCCATCCGCGCACATCCCGACGTCCACGCCGCGCTGACGGAATGGGCGGGATTCACGAACGCGACAGACTCGACCATCGCTTCGCAGATCGCCGCCGCCGAACGCGCGATCGCCCTCATCGACGCCGAGCTAGGGGACGAACGATGATCCTGCGCCGCATCATGCAGCACGTGCGCGAACAGAACTGGACAGCCATCGCGATCGAATTCGTCATCGTCGTCGTCGGCGTGTTCCTTGGCATCCAGATCGGCAACTGGAACGCGGAACGGATCGACGAACAGCGGAGGGGGCAAATCGTGGACGCACTGGTGACCAACCTGAGCGACGCGATCGGCGTGCAGGAGAAATTCATCGCAGAGATCGAGGCCGGCCTGTCCGACTGGGAAGCGGCGTTCGCGCGCGGCGAACGGCCGACGCCCTTCTACTACCGCATCGATGGGTCGGACACGGCGCCCGACGTGTGGTCGACGTTCGAGCAGATGGAGCTGACGGACCTGTTCGATGCCGTCACGCTTTTCGACCTCACGTTCTTCTACTCGGAGCTCGAGGGCATCGGCCGGAAGTACGTCCGGTACGTCACGTTCGTCGAAGACGAGGTGCTGCCCGGGGTGATCGCCGGAGCGGAGACGTTCTACGACGCGGACGGACGGCTGCTCCCCCGATTCCAGGCCAACATGGATCGACTCCGCGACTACCGGTGGGAGACCGAGCGCATGACCCGGTGGGCCGAGTGCCTCGTGTACCGGCTCTCTGCGGATCGCACATTCGAGCAGAATTGTCGGCGCGCCGAGTACCGGCTCGACAGCCCGGAGGCGATGCCATGATCCTGCGCCGCGTCATGCAGCACGTCCGCGAGCAGAACTGGACGGCCATCGGCATCGACTTCGTGATCGTCGTCGTCGGCGTGTTCGTCGGCATCCAGGTCAGCAACTGGAACGATGCCCAGAGGGACCAAGCTCGCGCGCGCGGCTACCTCGAGCGGTTCCGCGACGACCTTGCCGTCGACGTCGCGGCGCTGGAGCGGCGGGAAGTGTTCTGGGGCGAGGTCGAGGCCTACGGGCTCGCCGCGCTCGACTACGCGGAGAACGGTCGGCTGCGCGACGGATCTGCCTGGGCGACGCTCGTCGCCTTCTACCACGCGACGCAGATCTGGCCGTTCGAGCCGTACGACGCGACGTACCGCGAGATCACCGGCTCAGGCGACCTCCCGCTCATCTCCGACCCCGACCTGCGACGTGCGCTCGGCGACTACGTCACCGGCTACCAGCCCCAGCAGGTCATCTTCGGCCTCGTCCCGCCCTATCGCTTCACGGTCCGCGGACTCGTGCCCTGGTCGACCCAGGAGGCGATCTGGGCGGAGTGCTTCGAGACGGTCGGCCTCGACGACTACGCAATGCTGCCCTGCGACGCACAGACCCCCGAGGCGGAGGCACAGGCTGTGATCGACCGGCTCACAGCCGAGCCCGCGGTGACCACCGACCTGCGAAACTGGATGCGCAACCTCCGACTGATCCGGGAGTTCGGTCAGCTGGACCGCGCTGCCGCCCTCGAGCTCGATGCGAAGATCGCGGAGGCCCTGATCCGATGAGGCTCACGCGCCGGATTGCGACGCGCCCGGCCAACTGAAAGGTTAGGTCGCGTTCGCCACGACCACCGGTTCGTCGAAGGAAGCTTCATGCGCATCGCCAAGGGCCACGGACTCGGTAACGACTACCTCGTCGTCGATCGGGCAGACCTGCCCTGGCCGCTCACGGCCGAACGGACCCGCCACATCTGCGACCGGCACCGCGGCCTCGGTAGCGACGGCATCCTGATCGGCGACATCGCCGAGATCCCGTTCGGTCTCGAAATCCTGAATCCCGATGGCACGGTCGCGGAGAAGAGCGGCAACGGCCTGCGCATCTTCGCAGCATGGCTGCACGGTCGCACCCTGGTCCGCACCGGCGAATGGTTCGACGTCCGTCTCGTCAAGGACACCGTGCGCATGCGTGTCGAAGACGAACGCGCCGCCGGCGAGCTGATCGTACGTGTCGAGATCGGCACGGCATCGTTTCTGGGCCGCGACGCCGGGTTCGCACCCGTGCCCGACATCGCTCTCGGCAGCACGCTCGAGCTGGCCGGCGGCAAGACCGCCGAGGTCAATCCCGTCAGCCTGGGCAACCCGCATTGCGTCGTCTTCGTCGACGCGCTCGACCGCGCGGATTTCCTCGAGCGCGCGCCTCAGCTCTGCACCCACAGCGCTTTCCCGCGCGGCACGAACGTGCAGTTCGTTCGCGTCGTCGGGCCACGCACCATCGAACTCTGGATCTGGGAACGCGGCGCTGGCGAAACCCTCGCGTCCGGTTCCAGCGCCTGTGCCGCGACCGCCGCCGCCGTGCGCCGCGGCCTCGCCGAGCCTGGCACGTTCGAGGCAAGGATGCCGGGTGGCAGCGCGACAGTGACAGTCAAGGATGACTTCGCGATCGAGCTGGTCGGGCCGGCGCAGATGATCTACGAGGCGGAGCTGACGGACGGCGTGCTGCAAGCCCTCGAGGACTGACCGGCTCTCACACCGGCCACACCGTTTCCACCAACTCAGGCACCACCCTCGCCGCTGGCCCTTGCAGGAAGACCGTGCCCCGCCGTGACGCCAGCTCGACCGGATTCGGGTCGATGACGATGACCGGCACTCCCGCGCCCAGGGCCATCAGCGGCAACGCAGCAGCGGGATAGACCAGCCCCGACGTCCCCACGACGAGCAGCCAGTCGCACGCCGTCGCGGCCGCGTGCGCTGCGCGGAGCGCCTCCTCCGGCAGGATCTCGCCGAACCAAACGACATCCGGACGGAGCGGTGCGCCACACGACGGGCAGTGCGGAGGCACTACGTCATCGTTCGGCCAACTCTCGACGATCCGGCCATCGCGCGAACAGCGCGTCCTCATGATGTTGCCGTGCAGCTCGATGACGTCGGCACTACCTGCGCGCTGGTGCAGGCCGTCCACGTTCTGTGTGACGAGTGACAGCGCGGGAACGAGCGATTCCATGCGTGCAATGTCTTCGTGCGCCGGGTTGGGTCGAGCCGCGGCGACACGGTCCCGCCGCCACGCGTACCATTCCCAAACGAGCTTCGGATCGCGTGCGAACGCCTCCGGCGTGGCCAGGTCCTCGGCACGGTATCGCGACCATAATCCGGTCAACGCATCGCGGAAGGTCGGAATCCCGCTTTCCGCCGAGACGCCGGCACCGGTCAGGACGGCGATGTGGCGGGCCGAGCGAAGGCCTTCGACGATTGCTTCGGGAATCATGTCAGACCAGGATGCCCCCGCCTCCGGGTCGCCGGCAAGCGGACGCCGACGGGCGCGGGACGCCGCCAATGCGTACATTGCGTCCGTTCTCCCGAACGTAGTCGTATGGAGGTGAGCGCCGGATGTCGCCGCGAGTCACCCCTGACCTGCCCGACGGTGGGCTCTCGAACCGGGCCGGCAGGCGAGTCGCGCGTGCGCTCCGAAGCCGTCGTGCGCTCGCCGGCGTTCTGCTCACCGCCGCGTGCGGCGGTTCAACCGGTGGGGAAGCGCCAGCGCAAAACGCCGGTAACGGATCAGCAAGCTTCGCCGATCTGCCTCGCACGGATCTTACACTCGAGGACCGTGAGGCGTGGCACGATCGGCTGGGCTGGTCTGCGGAGTGCGAGGAGGCGTTCCGGCTGACGAACGCAGGGGACGATGCGGGTCTCGCGTTCCACACGTTGTCGCCGGGTGTTTCACTTCTCGCGGTCCGCTGCGCATCGGCAGCGTATCAGCCGTCCTGGGTTTTCCTGCGCATCGACGAACGAGGACCCGAGGCCCGTGCCTTAGCCCTCTCGTTCCCCGTATTCGAGTCACCCGATGGCGAAGCGATCGAGCCGAGCGAATCGGTCGAGGTGTGGGGTGAGCCCACATTCGATCCTGCGACGAACGAGTTGATTCTGCTGCGCGTCTCGCGGCAGACGCGGGACTGTGGACTGTGGGTGCGTTACGCCCTCGACGCCGAGGGGCCTCGCCCCCTCGAGCTGTACGCTCGCCTGCCGTGTCCGACCCAGCCCACTCCGGCCGTCGAGGCGATGTCGAAGGGCCCGCCCGAAGGCTGGACGAGGATTCCCGTAAACGGAGAGGAGCCGCCCAATGGTAAGCATTGACGCAACCAAGTTCTTCAACGGTTACCGCAGCGCCTATGGTCGCCTCAGCCGGAACACGGTCGCCGGAATCGAGCTACTCGGCGGACACATGACGAAGGATGCCGAGATCAGGGATGTCCGTTGGGCCGCCTACATGCTCGCGACCGTTAAGCACGAATGTGCCAACACGTGGCTTCCCATCACCGAGTACGGGAAGAAGAGCTATTTCGACAAATATGACGCGGGCACGCCGATCGGGGAGCGGTTGGGCAACACCCAGCCGGGCGACGGCTGGAAGTTCCGCGGCCGTGGCTACGTGCAGATCACGGGCCGGGCGAACTACGAGAGAATGACGCACGCGCTCGCCTTGCCGGGAGTCGACCTCGTGGCCGATCCGGACCAGGCGCTGCGGCCGGAAATCGCCTACGCGATCATGTCCATCGGCATGCGCAAGGGCATGTTTACGGGCAAGAAGCTGAGCGATTACATTCACGATGACGAGTGCGACTACAAGAACGCCCGGCGCATCATCAATGGGCTCGACCAGTGGGAGCGCATCAAGGGCTACGCGGAAACGCTCGAGCGTGTCGTGCGTGATTCGATCGTGATGCAGCCGTTGCAGCCCAAGCGCGCGCCCGCGATCCGTTGACGGAAGCACGTTCCCGGTAGCGCCGGAGGTGTCGCACGCGGCGTCCCGGTCGTGGCATGCTGCACCACGGGTCCCATGCTTTCCGCCGGCATCAAACCCTTCTCGCCGTCCAGGTTTCGCAGGCGACGGTGACGGGGACCGTGCGCGATGCGCAGACGGGCGCGCCTCTCCTCGCCGCCGCCGTCACGCTGACGGACCTCGAAATGTAGAACCTCTGCGGAAGCGTCGCCGACACATAGTCGGAGCCCCCGCCTAGGTTCGCGTCCTGACCAGCAACCCGCCCGCCGCCAACAGGAAAAACGCGTTCGGTGACCAGGCCGCCGCCAGCGGCGCCATCGTGCCGGCCTCACCTGCCGCTTCCGCGAGGCGGAACATCAGCAGATAGACGATCGTGATGAAAAGCGACACGCCGATGCCATAGGCCGGGCCGCTGCGCGCCGACGAATTGGCGAGCGGCGCGCCGAACAGCACGACGACGAGGCAGGCGAACGGAATCGCGACCTTCTGCGCGAGCTGGACCTGCAGCTCGAGCGGCTCGTTGCCTGAGCGCTCCAGGATGGTGATGAAGCGCTGCAGCTCCGCGTAGCGCATCTCCTCCGGTTCCTTCGGCACGGCCAGCAGCTGCTCTGGCGTTTCCGTGAAACGTGTGGGCCGGAGCGCGGTGAAGCGGATCGTGCGCTCCTCGTCTTCGGCGGGGAACACACGCAGGAAGCCGTCGCGCAGCGTCCAGCCCGTGTCCGGCGAGAACGTCGCCTCGCGCGCGATCGCGTGCATCGACGCGAGCGTGCGGCCATCGCCCTCGCGCTCCATGGTGATGCCGTAGATGCGGCCTTGCTCGACGTCGAGCTGGCGCACCGTGTAGACCAGGCCATCGCCCGCCCGATAGACGAACTGCGCGCGGGAGCCGTGGCGCAGGTTGGACTCGCCGACCAGCTCCGCCCGCTTGCGCAGCGTGATCGGCACGACTTCGGACAGCACCAGACCGGCCGCCGTGATGAGGATTCCCATGAGTGGCAGCGGCGCCACCATGCGGTAGAAGCTGATGCCGCCCGCCTTCGCCGCGGTCAGCTCGGAGGCTCGGCCCATGTTGCTGACCGTGAACACGGTCGCGATGAGCGACGCGATCGGCAGCGAATACAACACGAACAGCGGGAACTGGTACACGTAGCTGAGCGCCAGCTTGGCCGCCGGGATGCCGCGCTCCGTATAGGTGTCGATGTTGTCCGTCCAGTCGCCGAGCACGAAGAGCAGCGGCGCGGCGATGGAGAAGAGCAGGAACAGCCGGGCGAACTCGCGGGTGACGTAGCGGTCGAGGGTACGGGTCACGCGCGTGCCTCCTCGACGGCAGGTCGCCGACCGCGTCGGCGGATCGGCCGTGTCAGGAACTGACGCACGGTCGTCCAGAGGTCTTCCCACCCGCCGCCGCGCGTCGTCGACGTCTCGCGGCCGATCCGCGACAGGCCCCAGAGCGACAACACGAAGAACACGACGTTCGGTCCCCACGGCCCGAGGAACGGCGGGATCACGCCACGGTCGCCCAGCGACTCGCCGCCGATCAAGGACATGTAGTAAATGCCGAACACGAGCAGCGAGATCGCGATCACCATGCCCGCGCCGCCGCGCGGGAAGCGCACGGCGATCGGTGCGCCCAGCAGCACGAACACGATGCAGGCGACCGGAATCGCGTACTTCTTGTGGTACTCGACGCGGAACTGGTTCGCCGTTCGCATGTAGGTGCGCGACTGATTGCGCAGCACCTGCAGCTCGATCGCGGCACGGTGCGCGACGGGATCGTTGCCTGCGACCTGCATTGCCTGCAGCCGGTACTCGGGCGGCACGTTGTCCAGGTGTGCCATGCCGACGCTCGGCGCGACCGGTACGATCGGCTCGACGCCCTCGACGGGGATGGGACCTGCGAGCGCGCGCCGCGTCGCCATTATCGCCTCGCTCCGGGCCTCGGCCTGAACGCGCAGGAACTCGGCGTATGCGCTGTCGCCGCTCTGCCGCAGCTGCGCGATGCTCATCTCGCGGTCACCGCGATACGTGTCCTCCATGCGCGTGAGCTGGTCACCCACGCCGCGCATGGCGAGCAGGTAGCGCCCGAACTTGGCGCGCGAGAACTTCTCGGACTCCCACGTCTCGCCTTCGTGCACCCAGCCATCGAACAGCGTCAGCAGCAGGTCCGTCTGCGCCTCGTTGAACGCCATGCGGCCACTGTCCGCGTAGATCGAACGCGACTTCTGGCCCAGACTCAGGTCGTAAATGACGACATCGTACAGCCGGCTCGACGCGTGGTCGATCGACGCGGCCTGGAGGAAATACTGGCTGCGCAGATTCTGGCTCGAGCGAATGGGGTTGATGACCTGCTCCTTCAGCTCGAAGGTGGGGCTCTTACGGCCCACATCGGCGAGCAGGTTCTTCAGGCGGTGGTTCGACTCCGGCAAGACATCGTCGTTGAACCAGAGCAGCACGAGGGCGAGGCCGATGCCGCCGACGACGAGCGGCACGAGCACGCGGATCAGGCTCACCCCACTCGCCTTCAGCGCCGTCACCTCGTTGTCCGCCGTGAGCTGGCTGAACGTGTAGAGCACGGCGACCAGCACGGCCATGGGCAGCGTCAACGCGACGATGTGCGGCAGCGACAGCAGCAGCACCTCGCCGATGATGCGCCCTTCCAGACCCTTGCCCGCCAGGTCCGGGATCCGCCTCGCCACGGTGTTGACGAAGAGCAGGCCGGTCAGCACGCTCAGCGAGAACAGGAACGGAGACAGGTGCGTGCGCAGCAGGTATCGTGTCAGGATTCGCATGCGCTGCCGGGAACGGGGGCGGTGAAAGCCAAGCCTGTTGCGCCTCTGGCGATCTGTGCGTTGTCGGGGTGCCCACGGGCGGGCGACCGTCGGCGCATCTACGCCGCGGCGGCGCGCGCGTTCCCGCGGACGGACCGGGCCGACGGGCTGCAGGCTCGCCGGACGCGCCGTAAACCATTAATTTATCTGGCGATTAGAACGCTCTCAACCCCGGTGCCGGGGCGCCGATGATCCGCCACGGACACCGACCGGCTTTCATGCTGCATCGAAGCATCGTCTTCGGGCTCGCGCTCGGCCTGATCCCCTGCGCGGCGTCCGCGCAGCGCCTCACCGACGAGGCGAGAGAGGGTCCCCGCCTCGGCCTCGCCACGCTCGCGCCGCCCATGCCCCTCGATTTCCGCCTCGACCCCGCCGCTCCGCTCCTGTTCGAAGCCATGTCGTTCGCCGACTGGGTCGGGCCCTGGGTCCGGAAGGTGACGACCGGACTGGAGCGGGCTCGCGCCGAATCGCTGGGACAGCGCTTTGCCGCCGGTCAGACCGTGAGCGATACCATCGCCTACCTGCCGCCCCCGCCGTTGACGCGCGAGCAGCGCGCGGCCCAGGCTGCCCAGGAGGCGGACCTGCTCGGCGGCACGATCGGCCAGTACGCCGACCTCGGCATGCGCGTGACGGGGCTCGGCGAGCTGGGCGGCTCGTGGCAGCGCTACCAGCCCTGCGATCCGGGCCTCCGCCTCAACTGCAACCCCGGCCTGTTCCCGCAGCTGTCGCCGGAGGTCGAGTTCGGCGTGCAGGTCGCGGGCACGATCTCCGACCGCATCCACGTCAACGTCGATTACGACCAGCGCCGCGAAGATTTCAGCGCCGCGAACAACATCAACGTCTTTTACCAGGGCCTGCAGGACGAAATCCTGCAGCGCGTGGAGGTCGGCGATGTCGCGATCCGGCTGCCGCCGTCGCGGTACCTGACGCAGGGAGTGCCCGCCGGCAACTTCGGTTTTGCGGCGGGCGGCCAGCTCGGGCCCATCGATTTCCAGACGGTCTTCGCGCAGCAGCGCGGTGATGTCTCCACGAGGGAGTTCCGCCTCGCCGGCGGCGGCACCGAGGGTCTCGTCCAGGACGAGCTCATTTCGCTCGATGACGTGGACTGGGTGTCGGGCCAGTTCTTCCTGCTCGTCAATCCGACTCGCCTGCGTGGCTCGCCCCACGTGGACCTGCTCCAGCTCATCGCGGGCGATGCTCCGGCCGACGTGCGGCCGGAGCAGGACGGCACCGTGCAGCTGTACCGGGACGAACGCATCTCGGCCACCAGCACGCAGCAGGCGCAGCTCGGCATCTTCCTGGCCGATGCTCTCTCCGAGAATCGCGTGCTCCGCCACACGGGTTTGTTCCGGCGACTCGTGCCGGGCGAGGACTACATCGTGCACTCGAGCGGGCTGTGGATCGCGTTGCGCTCGCCGTTGCGACCTGACGAAGCGCTGGCCGTCACGTACGTCACCGAGTCCGGCGACACGGTCGGCGCGTTCAACGCGGAACAAGCCCGGCCCGGCCAGACGCCCGTCCTGCGGCTGCTCCGCAGTCCCGTCTCCACGCACCAGCCGGGCGGCGCGACGTGGGACTTCGAGCTGCACAACATCTACCGGGTCAACGCGTCGAGCGGCGTCGAGCTGTCCTCACTCGACGTGCGGATCTCGCTGGGTGATCCGTCCGCGGGCCTCACGTTCAAGCGGGGCCCGTCCGGTCAGGTCACCTTCCTGCGACTCTTCGGTCTCGACGACGATGCGCCCACCGACGCCGTCGACCAGGCGAATCTCTGGCAGCCCGCACGCGACGACTTTGCGAGCGCGGGCACGAATCCTCCCGTCAACGGGACGTTTCTCGTCTTTCCGACGCTGGAGCCGTTCCGCCGGCCGCCTCCGGTCCCGGTGGCCGGACTCGATGCCGCGGCTGCTCTCGCGCTCCTCGGTACAGACGCGAACGATGCGATCTACACGCGCACGGATCCGGTCGCACGCGAAAGCTCGGCCCGCTTCCGCGTCACGTTCCGCTACCGCGTGCGCGTCGAGGGCCTCATTTCGACGTTCAGCCTGGGCCAGTTCGGCATTCGCGAGAACACCGAGCGCCTCAGCATCGGCGGCCGGCAGCTCGCGCGCGGCATCGACTATACGATCGACTACGAGCTCGGCATCGTCACACTGACGGATCCGCAGGGCGTCTTCGGCGGCGATCCGAATGCAGAGATCCGCGCGACGTGGGAGCAGCGCTCGCTGTTCCAGGTTGCGCCGACCAGCGTGTTCGGCGCGGCCGCAACGTACAACCTCGGCGGTGCCGGCACGCTCAATTTCGTCGGCATCTTCCAGTCCGAAAAAACGCTGTACACGCGGCCGCAGCTGGGGGTCGAGCCCGGCTCGATCTTCCTCGGCGGCGCGAGCGCGAACCTGCGCTTCGATGCGGCGCCGTTCGACCGTGTGCTCGAGGCCATTCCCGGCCTGCGCACGACCGGAGCCTCGGCGCTCACGTTGAACGGCGAGGTCGCGCTGTCGGCGCCGAATCCGAATCGGCGGGGCGCGGCGTTCCTGGATGACTTCGAGGCCACCGACGAGTTCGGTCTCGATCTGCGCAGGCAGCAATGGCGTCTGGCGTCGCGGCCCGGCTCGACCGAAGGCGATGAGGGTACGCTCCCACTGCCGAGCGCGGCGAACGCGGCTCGCCTCATCTGGCAGCACGACATCGCACAAGGCGGCAACGTCAGCGGCAGCCTTCTGCCGCAGCGCGACATCGATCGACAAATCAACGTGGCCGGCAACGCCGTGCCCGAGCCGGCCCTCTGGATGACGTTCGGGCGATCCGGCATACCTGCGGGCGAACGTCGTTGGCGCGGCATCACGACCGTGCTGTCTACGACCGGCCGCGACATGACGCGCTCGGAGTTCCTCGAGTTCTACGTCAGTGCCGGCGGCGCACAGCCGCTCGCGCTCGTGATCGACATCGGGACGGTGGGTGAAGACGCATTCTACGTCGACGAAGCCGGCCAGACGACGGGCGTCTACAACGACGGCCAGCGCTGGGGCCTCGGCCTGCTCGACGAAGAGGCGAGCCTCGCGCAACGCGAGATCTGGGGGCCCGACAAAGACGCGCGCGGACTCTGGAACCAGGCCTGCACGGCCGATCCGCTGCAAGCCTACCCGCTCGGCGACGAGCGCTCCAACTGCACCCGGGGCAACGGCCTCGCCGACACGGAAGATCTCGACGGCAACGGCATCCTCGAGGCCGAAGATGGCGCGTATTTCCGCTACGTCGTCACGCTCGACCAGCTGTCCCGCTACCTCGTGCGAGACACGGCCGCGACGGGAACCGGCTTTCGGCTCTATCGTATTCCGCTGCGCGATGGCATGGCGATCAATGGCGCGACCGACGCGAGCTGGCGGTTCGTGAAGCACCTGCGCGTGACGATCGCCGGCGAGCCGGCCGGCGTGAAGAACCTGGTGCTGGCCCGCGTCCGCGTCATCGGCTCGCGCTGGACGAAGCGCGACGTGCACGGTGTGCTGTCGGGCCTGCTGTCCGACGAGGTCGGCGCGGGTGCGGCGTCCACGGAAGTCCGCGTGGGTCCCGTCAGCCGGCTGACCGATGGCGCGCAATACGCGTCGCCGCCCGGCGTGCGCGACCAGTTGCAGGATCCGACCACGCAGTTCGGCGGGTCCGGCGTCGAGTTCAACGAGAAATCGCTGCGCCTCGCCTACGACGGACTGCTCCCGGGCGAGCGCGCGGAAGTCTACCTGCGGTATCCGCAGCAGCCACGGAACTTCATGACGTACCGTCAGCTCCGGCTCTGGGCGCTGCCGCGGACGGGCACCTGGGGACGGCCGGACGGCGAGCGCCTGCTCGTCCGTGTCGGCACCGACCCACGCAACTACTACCTGTTCCAGACGACGCTGCGGCCGGCCACGGGGGACCGCGCGGCGACACCGACCGACTGGGCGCCCGAAGTCACCATCGATTTCTCGCGCTGGTTCGACCTGAAGGCCGAAGCCGAGCAGCGGTTGCTCGACCGCGGTCCCGGCGCGGCGCTCGATACCGTGTGGAGCGCGGACAGCGCGTACGCCGTCGTCCTGGAGGATCGCGCCCGTGCGCCCAACCTCGCCGCCGTGCGCGAGCTCGTCTTCGCCGTCTACAACGGCGGCGGCGTCACGACGGACGGCGAGATCTGGATCAACGAGCTCCGCGTGGCCGGTCCACTGACGGACCCCGGCGGCGCGGGCGACATCACGCTCGCGTTGACCGGCGACTTCCTCGACGCGTCCGTCGGCTACGCGAACCGCGGCTCGCTGTTCCGACAGCTCGGCGAGACTCCGGGCTACCGGACATCCGGCGACCTGTCGGTGAATGCGACGGCGCGGCTCGACCGGTTCCTGCCGTCCGCGTGGGGCGTCGACGCGCCGCTCAGCGTGTCACATACGAGCTCGAGCATCGACCCGGAATTCCTCGAGCAGTCCGACGTGCGGGCCGACCGCCTGCCCAGCCTGCGCGAGACGAGCGCCGGCCAGACGCGCGTCGGATTGCGCGTCGCGAAACGACTGCCCAGTGCGAGCGCGCTCGGCCGCGTCCTGCTCGATCCGGTCGCGGTCCGCATCGGCTTCAGCAGCGCCAACACGCGCACCGTCACGTCGCGCGCCGAGACGTCCGGCATCGAAGGTGGTCTCGATTACCGGTACGACATGAGTGCCCGCTCGTTCGACGCAATCCCCGGCTTCCTCGAGTCCGCCCTGCGGACACTGGCACCGGAGCCGGTCGAGAACAGCGCCGCGTTCGAACGACTCGTCGGTGCGCGGTTCCGCTGGACACCGGAGCGGATCGGCTTCGGTGTCTCCTACTTCGATCGCGAAGACCGCGCCTTTCGCTTCGACCGCATCCTGCAGTCCGACCGCGACAGCGTGATCGTGCCGATCGAATCGCCTCGGCGCGGCCTGGAGAACCGGGCCGAGCTGAACCTCCGGCCGTTCGATCCGGTCACGGCCGGCTTCAGCCTGCGCAGCGCGCGCGACCTGCTCGAGCCGGAGCGCGCGACGACGCGCGACCGCGAACGCGAAGCGCTGCGCACCGCCCGCTCCGGCTTCGGCGGACTGGATCTCGGCTGGGAAGTCGATCGCAACTTCGGCACGAGCCTCGGATTCCGGCCGCAGATCGTGGACTGGCTGCGCGTCAGCTGGACTTGGAACAACCGGTACGGCACGAGCCGCAACCCGGCCTTCCTGGAGTTGCTCGTCGAGGGTGAAGACACGACAGCCGTCATGCAGCGGCGGTTCGGTAGCGACCGCCAGATCGCGCGCCGCGTCGATTTCCAGCCGAGCGGGATGATCCGGTCTGCGCTCGGCCCCCGCGCCGACTCGATCGGCGGTATCGGTGGGACGCTGCTGCGCACGGTCGGCGCGTTGCAGAACATCAGCCTGACGTGGAACGGCGGCCTCAGCTCGCAATACGAACGCGAGACCTTCGAGCCGGGCATCGGCTACCGGCTCGGCTTCGGCGATCTCGAGAGCTTCCGCGTCATCGAAGGCGACACGGCCGTGCAATCGCTCGCGCGGCAGGACCTGCGGGTCACCTCGACCCTCGCGCTTCCGAGCGCCGGCCAGCTCAATGTCGGCTATCAGAAGACCCGCTCCGAGGGCTTCGACATCCGCGGCGGCCGCCGCGAGCAGGAGACGACCGGGTGGCCCAACCTGCGTCTCGGCTGGCGCCGCATCCCGATGCCCGGCCCGCTCGGCAAGATCTTCCTCGGCGCGTCGGCGAGCGCCGGTTGGGAACACGTCGAGCGCATCAACCTGTTCGGCCGCTCGGCCAACCAGCAGCGCACGGCCGACGAGGATCGCTTCCCGCTCGAGCTCAGTCTCACCCTGCCGCGCGGCGTGACCGCTTCCTACAGCGGCTCGATCACGGTGGGCGAAAGCACTGACCCGACCGGCCGCGCCGAACAGGACCGCGCCAACCACTCACTCCGCGTCGCCGGCGTGTTCCAGCCGCCCGGGTTCCTGCGTCCACGCATCTCCCAGCCCATCCAGACCATGCTGCTGCTGTCGTCCGACGTGCAGCGGCAATGCCGGTTCCGCCTGCAACCCGATCAGGCTTCGCAATGCGTGCCGTTCATCGACGCGACGACGCGAACCGTCAACCTCACCATCGATACGAACCTGTCCGACCTGCTCGTCGGCGTGCGCCTCTCCTGGACCGACCGCCAGAGCCAGGTCGGCACGCGCTCCGGATCCAGCCAGTTCCAGCTCGCCCTCTTCGGTCAATTCAATTTCAGCGCAGGACAAATGCCGGGGGGGGCCATACGGTGACTACAGGGGAGAGGGACAGGGAGAGGGAGAGGGAGAGGGAGAGGGAGAGAGGGCGAGGGCGAGGGCGAGGGGAGTGGGTTCAGGG
>JBFJPA010000032.1:0-16079 GCA_041617355.1 Longimicrobiales bacterium | reverse complement strand
GGCGAGGATCGCGACTTCGGGCGCGATCTCGGCGCGGAGCCGCAGGGTCTCCGCGGCGCGTCCCTCGACGATGCCCTGGTCGGTGAGCATCGCGCCCGTGTGCACGTTGACGCGGATGAAGCGAGCGCCGGCGACGGCGGCAATGGCCAGCGCCGCGGCCGCATCGTTGCGCAGGACGTTCACGCCGACGGCCAGTCCGCCGCTCGCGTGCACGGCGCGTTCGACGGCGAGCGCCATGGCCGCGACCGTTTCGGGCGGGACCGGGCCAGGAAAAAACGGGACATCGCCGTAGTTTTCGACGATCAAGCCATCGAATCGGGCGGCGCCCAGGACGTACGCCTCCTCGGTCACACGCTTCAGGATCGCAGCCATTGAATCCCGGCTGCCAGGCGCGCCCGGCAGGGGCGGCAGGTGGATCACGGCGACCAGCGGCCGGTCCTTTCCGAACACTTCACGCGGCGGCAGTCTCGCGCTCATGGTTGCCGCGCGACCGCTGGCCCGCCTACGTTCGCGGGTCCGCTGAACCCGTGCCGAACAGGACATGCAGGCATTCGACCTCCGAGACGGCCTCGACATCGCACCGACCGCGATCCGTCGCCTCACCAATGGACTGACCGTCATCGTGCGCGAGCACGACCGAGCGCCCGTCGTCGCCATCGTGACCCACGTGCGCGCCGGCTACCTCGACGAGACGGATGACATCGTCGGCATCAGCCACGTGCTGGAGCACATGTACTTCAAGGGGACGGCACGGCGAGGACCGGGCGAGATCGCCCGCGAGACGAAGGCCGCGGGTGGCTACCTCAACGCGTCCACCAGTTACGACCACACGCGATACTACACGGTACTGCCCGCGTCCGCGCTCGAGCAAGGCATGGAAATCCAGGCGGACGCGCTGAGCAACTCCATCATCGATGCCGATGAGCTGGCGCGCGAGCTGCGCGTCATCATCGAAGAGTCGAAGCGCAAACGCGACACACCCTCCGCCGTCGCCGCCGAGTCCCTCTATGAGACGCTGTTCGACCGCCACCGCATGCGGCGCTGGCGCATCGGCACGGAGGATCAGCTCGCCGGCTATGGTCGCGACCACGTCATCGGCTTCTACGAACGGTTCTACCGGCCCGACGCCATCGTGCTGGCCGTGGCCGGCGATGTCGAGGCGGAGCACGTCTTCGAGCTGGCCGAGCGCAACTACGGCGCATTGCCGCCGCAGCCCGCGCCGAATGGGGCGGTGCCGACGGAGCCGGCCCGAACGGGGTTTCGCTACCGAGAGCTGGCCGGCGACCTGACGCGGGCGCACATCGATTGGGGCTGGCGCGGGGAAGCCGCGGCGGCGGCCGAGACGCCGGCGCTCGATCTGCTGGGCACCGTGCTCGGCCAGGGTCGTGCGTCTCGGCTGTACCGCGAAGTGCGCGAGCCGGGCCGCGCACTGACCGTTTCCGCGTCGAACTTCGCGACGCGCGACATCGGCGTGTTCGGCATTTCCGCGGAAACGCGGCCGGGCGAGGCACGCGACACACTCGCGGCCATCGCCGAGTCGATCGGTCGGCTGCTCGCCGACGGGATCCGCGTCGACGAGGTCGAACGCGCGCAACGCTTGTTCGCAGCGCGATTGCTGCGTCGCCTCGAGACAGCGGAAGGTCGTGCCATGTTCCTCGCCGAGTGGCAGGCGCTCGGCGACTGGCGGCTCGGCGAAGCATACTTGAAGGCTGCGGCCGAGGTCGATGCCGATCGACTCACGCAGCTCGCGCGGGAACGAATCACGCCGGACCGCGCGACCGTGCTCGTGTACGGGCCGGAGGGCGCGCTGGAACACGCATCCGCCGATGCCGTCGCGAATCGCCTGTTCGGCGCGCCGCCGCCCGCCTTCGCCGGGCCGCCGAGGGCGCCCGCCGTCATCGCGCCGCACGGCTCGGCCGTCTTCGAGCGCGAAGAGGATGCCGTCCGCTTCTATCGGACCGATGGCGCGCGCATCGTCGTGCAGCCGCGGCGCGGCACGGGTCTCGCCAGCATTGTCGTCGCCGTGGCCGGCGGCGGCGTGCACGAATCGACGGCCCAGGCGGGGCTCACCTCGCTCATGATGCGTGTGTCGCCGAAGGGGACCGGCAGCCGCAGCGCGGACGAGATCGCGATCCTCAGCGAAGAGCTCGGCGGCAGCCTCGTCGTTCACGCGGATGCCGATTTCTTCGAGTGGCGCATCACGGTGCCGGCCGCCGCCGTCGTGCCCGCGCTCGACGTTCTCGCCGATGTCGCGTTCCGGCCCTCGTTCCCCGATGACGCAGTCGAACGCGAGCGGCGCATGGCCCTCGACGATGTGGCCAACGTGCGCGATGACATGATGCGGTATCCGATGTCGCTCATGCTCGGCACCGCCATGCCCCGCCACGCCTACGGCTTCCCGCTCGAGGCGCTCGAGGCCTCCCTCGCCGCCGTGAACCGCGACGCCATCGTCGATTGGCACCGTGCACGCGCAGGCGCGGCCGAGCCCTGGATCGTCGTCGTCGGAGATGTCGATGCCGATGCGGTCGCGAACACGGCAGCCGGCGGACTGCCCCAACGAACCGGCTCGCCCGCGCAGCCTCTGCCGCCACCCGAGTGGCCACACGAACCGCTCGAATCCTCTGCCGAGCGAGATCGCCGCCAGACCGCCATCGCGATCGGACTGCCTGGCCCCGATCGCAACGCCGACGACCTGTTCCCGCTCCTGCTCGCCGGCAACGCCGTGGGCGGACTCGGCGGCCGCGCCTTCGAAGAGCTGCGCAGCCGTCGCTCCCTCGCCTACGTCGTCAACCTGCGCCCGCTCGCCCGCCGCACCGCTGGCGCGTTCATGGGCTACATCGCGACCTCGCCCGAACGCGAAGAGGAAGCGCGTGAGGCGCTGCTGCACGAGATGGTGCGCATCGCCGAACACGGGGTGGAAGACGACGAGCTCGATCGCGCGCGCCGCTACTCGCTCGGCGCCTGGGACATCCGTCGCCAGACGACCGCCGCACTCGCGTCCGACCTCGTCGGCGCGCTCGTGCTCGGGACCGGCCTCGACGAGCTGCGCCGGTTCCCCGAGCGGATTCGCGCCGTCACACCCGATGACGTGCGCCGTGCCGCCACGCGCTGGTTCGATCCCGACCGTGCCGTCATCGGCGTCGTGCGCGGCCGCTCCGACTGAGCCGGTGCGTGGCCGCCGGCTGCACCCGCCGGTATATTCGCGCCCGTCCCTCGCAACTCCTGACCCGCGATATCGACTCCTATGGCCGAATACGAATTCGTTCGTCTCGACACCGAGCAGGGCATTGCCACGCTCACCGTGCACCGTCCCGAAAAGCTCAATGCGCTGAATGCCGCGACCATCGCGGAGATCGGACGCGCCGTTCAGGCCGCGCGGGACGATGACGCCGTGCGCGGCCTGATTCTCACCGGTGCGGGTGAAAAATCGTTCGTCGCCGGCGCCGACATCGCCGAGCTCGCGACCATGGGCCCGGTCACAGGCGTGCGCGTCTCGCGCGAGGGCCAGGACGTGTTCCGTGGCATCGAGCGGCTCGGCAAACCCGTCATCGCCGCAATCAACGGCTTCGCACTCGGCGGCGGCCTCGAGATCGCGCTCGCGTGCCACCTGCGCATTGCCTCGAGCAACGCGCGCTTCGGCCTGCCCGAGGTCAAGCTCGGCATCATCCCCGGCTACGGCGGCACCGTGCGGCTGCCGCGCATCGTCGGCCGCGGCCGCGCCCTCGAGCTGATCCTGACCGGCGAGATGATCGATGCCGCCGAGGCCTACCGCATCGGCCTCGTCAACCGCGTCGTCGAGCCGACCGAGCTCCGCGAGGCCAGCCTCTCGCTCATGCGGAAGATCGTCGACAACGGCCCCATCGCCCTGGCCCTGGCCCTCGAATCCGTGGCCCACGGCGAGGCGACGGCAACCGACGATGGCCTGCTGCTCGAGTCCAACCTGTTCGGCTTGCTCGCCGCGACCGCGGACATGAAGGAGGGAATGGCGGCGTTTCTGGAGAAACGGAAGGCGGACTTTAAGGGACGGTAGGCTGGGGCTCGGGCTAGGGCTGGCGGGCCCGTTTCCACGCGCGCGCCCGCGTGCGCGACCCTCGTTTTCCCACTACATTGACACGGCAGGATGACCGTTGCGGCCACCGCCTTCGTTTGCCGGGACCTGAGGCTCCGGCAGTTCCGGAACTTCGCCGACCTCACGCTCCGGTTTCCGGCGGCGGGGGCGGCGGTCATCGGGGACAACGGCTCGGGCAAGACGAACCTGCTCGAGGCGATCCATTACCTCGAGATCTTCCGGTCGTTTCGCGGTGCGTCCGACGAGCAGCTGGTCCGGTTCGCCGGCGACGCGTTCCACATCCGCGGTGTCTTCGAGAATCCGGCCACGGGCCGGACCACGGAGATCACGGCCGCGTTCGAAGCGAAGACGAAGCGCAAGCGCGTCACCGTGGATGGCGCCGAGCCGGACAAGCTGGGCGACGCGATCGGGCGTGTCGGCATCGTCGTTTTTTCGCCGTCGGACATGGCGCTGGTCGCGGGGCCGCCGGGTGAGCGACGCCGCTTCCTGGACATCGTGCTGTCGCTCGCGCGGCGAGGCTACCTGCACGCGCTGCAGCGGTATCGGCAAGTGCTGCGGCACCGGAACGCGCTGCTCAAGCGCGGTGCGACGCCGGCCATGCTCGGGCCCTGGGATGAGGCGCTCGTCGAGTGGGGCAGCAAGGTCATCGTCCTGCGCGCCGATTGGATCGACGCGTACCGCGCGGGCTTCGCGCGGCGGTACCGCGAGATCGGAGCGCGCGGCGAGGCGACGGTCGACTACCGGCCCGGGCTGCCGCTGGCGGACCGCAAGGCCGCGGACGAAAACGACGTCGCCGCCGCATTCACGGCGGAGTTGCGACGAATCGCGCCCCGCGAGCGCGATCGAGCCATGACGCTGGCCGGACCGCATCGCGACGACATGGCCTTCACGCTGGATGGCGAGGATGGAGCGATCGATCTGCGCGAGTTCGGATCGGGCGGACAGATGCGGACCGCCGCCATCGCGTTGCGTATGGTCGAGGCGGAGACGCTCCGCGCATCGAAAGGCACGCCGCCCATGATCCTGCTCGATGATGTCTTCGCCGAGCTGGATCCCGGCCGGTCCCGGCGCATCCTGGCGATGCTCGAGGCGGAGCCACGCGGTCAGGTGGTCCTGACCGCGCCGAAGGAGTCCGATGTCGAGCTGCGCACCGCCGGTGGCTTCATCTCGTCGCTCGCCGCGTGGCGCATCGAGGCCGGACGGGTGCACACGTGAACGCCGCGGCGTCGGACCGGGGCAAACCATCGCGGCCCGAGCGCGTCGGTGATGTGCTCGAGGCGTTCCTGCAGGACAGCGGCCTCGAGGAGCGCTTCGCCGAGGCCGGCGCCGTGCCCGATTGGCCCGCCTGTGTCGGGCCCGCGATCGCCGCCGTGACCACGCCGCTCCGCGTGTCCCACGGTGCGCTGGTCGTCGCCGTACGCTCGAGTGCCTGGCTCATGGAGCTGCAGATGATGGAGCGCGCCATCCGGACTGCCCTCAACGAGGGCCGCTCGAAAGGCCGCATCGCCCGGATCCGCTTCGTCATGGACGGCGGGGACGGGCCTGAAACGCGCTCCGGCAGAACAAGTTAACCGGTCCGGTGCTGGTGCAACCCGAAGATCGGCCGGGGGTACCATGAACGTCCACCAACGGAACACGCCCGCGTAGGGAACATGGTGAAGAAAAACGACGACTATACCGCTGGCCAGATCCAGGTCCTCAAGGGCCTCGAGGCCGTCCGCAAGCGCCCGGGCATGTACATCGGCTCGACCGGCTCGCGCGGCCTGCACCACCTCGTCTACGAGGTCGTCGACAACTCCGTCGATGAGGCAATGGCCGGTTACTGCTCCAATATCGACGTCACCATCCACGCCGACGACTCGGTCACCGTCATCGACGACGGCCGCGGCATCCCCGTCGATCTGCACCCGACGGAGAAACTGCCGGGCGTCGAAGTCGCCATGACGATGCTGCACGCGGGCGGCAAGTTCGACAAAGAGTCCTACAAGGTGTCGGGAGGCCTGCATGGCGTCGGCGTCAGCGTGGTGAACGCGTTATCCGAGGCGCTCGTCGTCGAGGTGCACCGCGGCGGCAAGGTCTACAACCAGACCTACTCGCAGGGCCTCAAGACCAGCGAGTTGATGGAGACGGGCAAGACGAAGCGCACCGGCACGCGCGTCAGCTTCAAGCCGGACACGCAGATCTTCACCGAGCTGCGCTTCAATTACGACACGATTGCCAACCGCATGCGCGAGCTGGCGTTCCTGACGCGCGGCCTGCGCATCACGCTGGCCGATGAGCGGGAAGGGGAGAGCAAGGGCCGCAAGGACGTCTATTTCTACGAAGGCGGCATCAAGGAGTTCGTCCTCTTCCTGCGCGGCAGCCGCAAGCCGCTGCACCCCGTGCCGGTCTTCCTCGAGGCCAGCCGCGAGGAGGCCGAGATCGAGCTCGCCCTCCAGTACGACGACGGCTACAACGAGAGCACGTTCACCTTCGTCAACAACATCAACACGCACGAGGGCGGCACGCACCTGACCGGCCTCAAGGCCGCACTCACGCGGACGCTCAACGACTACGCCCGCAAGAACAACCTGCTCAAGAAGGAGCTGGACTCGCTGTCGGGCGAGGACGTGCGTGAGGGCCTGACCTGCGTGTTGTCGATCAAAGTCAAGGAGCCGCAGTTCGAGGGGCAGACCAAGACGAAGCTCGGCAACTCGGAGGTGCGCGGCGCCGTCGAGCAGGTCGTCAACGAGAAACTGGCGACCCACTTCGAGGAGAACCCGGCCGTCGCGAAGATCATCATCGAGAAGGCCATCCAGGCCGCGCGCGCCCGCGTCGCAGCACGCAAAGCCCGCGAGCTGGTGCGCCGCAAGAACGCGCTCGAAGGCATGGTCCTGCCCGTCAAGCTCGCCGACTGCTCCATCACCGATCCCGCACTCTGCGAAATCTACCTGGTCGAGGGCGACAGCGCCGGCGGCAGCGCGAAGCAGGGCAGGGACCGCAACTACCAGGCGATCCTGCCCCTGCGCGGCAAGATCCTCAACGTCGAGAAATCTCGCCTCGACAAGATCCTGTCGAACGAAGAGATCCGCACGATCATCGCCGCCATCGGCACCGGCATCGGCGAGGAGGATTTCAGCGTGAAGAACGCGCGCTACGACAAGATCATCATCATGACCGACGCCGACGTCGACGGCGCGCACATCCGGACCCTGCTCCTCACCTTCTTCTTCCGCCACATGCGGCAGCTGATCGAGGAGGGCATGATCTACATCGCGCAGCCGCCGCTCTACCGTATCGCGAAGGGCAAGGAAGAGCACTACGCCTACAACGACGACGAGCGTGAGCAGCTCGTCGCGCGCGTCAAAGGCAACGGCAAGGGCGACCCCAACATCCAGCGCTACAAGGGCCTCGGTGAGATGAACCCCGAACAGCTCTGGCGCACCACCATGGACCCGGAGACCCGCACCATCCTCCAGGTCACCCTCGACGACGCCGTCCAGGCCGACATGATCTTCTCCACGCTCATGGGCGATGACGTCGAGCCGCGCCGCGAGTTCATCGAGAAGAACGCACGCTACGTCAAGAACCTCGACGTCTGAGACTCGAGGGAAGACGGCGACGGAGTGGGGAGGGCGGCCCGATCAGGGTCGCCCTTCTGCGTTTCAACGCGATCTACCTTGCCGCCAGAGCGCGGAAGCGCGGATGGTCCCGGATCGGGTCCCAGATGGGATCGATGAAATCGATGGTGTGGTGGGACAGCCGCTCGAGCTGGTCGAGCGCCGCCTCGGGCTCGCCCACGGTGGCGTACACGGCGGCGAGGTTGATGACAAAATTCGGGCCGATGAACGCGTCCAGCGAGATCGGCATCAGATCCACGGCCCGTTCCGCCAAACGGATCGCGTCCTCCTTGCGGCCCAGCCGCGCGTAGACCCAGGACAGGTTCGCGGGCGCCGTCTCGTTCTCCGGCTGATCGCCGACCATGCTTTCGAGGACGATACGCGCGGAATCGAACGCCGCGCGCGCGGCCCGCGCGTTGCCCATCTGGTGGTACGCCTCGCCGGTGAAGTACGTACGCGGGGTCGCTCCGTACTGGCCCGTGACGATGTCCGAGGTCGCATGCCGTGCCGCCTCGAGCGCGGCGGCCGGTTTGCGGTCGAGCAGTTCGAGCCACCAGCGCGTCAGCCAGCCCGCATCCGGGCCGATCGTACGCGTCATCTCCTCGAGCACCTGCCGGGCGGCGAGGAGATCGTTCTTCCAGAGGACGTACGTGCGCGCCTTGTTCACGTGGCTGCCGGCGCGCGTCGGGTCCAGTGCGATGCCCCGGTCGAACACGCGCAACGCTTCCTCGTAGCGGCCCAGCATCCACAACGTCTGGCCGAGGTTGTCCGCACGAACCGGACTGCGCGGGTCGAGCTCGAACGCCTTCCCGAAATCGGCGGCCGCGCCCTCGAAGTCGCCCTGGCGCCGACGGACCGCCGCCCGCAGCACGACGAGGGCCGGGTTGCCCGGCATGCCGGCCTCGGCACGGCGCATCTGCTCGAGGGCGCGCGTGTAGTCCCGCTGGCCCCAGTAGTAGTAGTAGCCGAGGGCGAGGTGGGCGTCGGGCAGGTCGGGATCGAGCTGCAGCGCGCGGTCGGCCGCCTGCCGCGCGAGCGCCAGCCGTTCGCCGCGTCGGTCGTCGCCGAACCAGAAGAGCCCGGCCTCCGCGATCGTCAGCGAGGCCCAGGCGACCGCGAAGCCCGGATCGAGCTCGACCGCGCGGCGCAGCATCGTCACCGCAGCCATCCGGTTCGTGGGACCACCCAACCGCATCCGGTCGAGCGCCTGCAGGTACATGTCGTACGCCTCGAGATCGTCCGTGGGTCGCCTCGCCAGCCGCTCGCGCGTCTCGGGCGAAAGCGTCGCCTTCAGAGCTTCCGCGATCCGGCGCGCGACATCGCCCTGGATCTCGAAGACCGCCGCCGCCGTGTACTCGCGGTCGTACTGTTCGGCCCAGACGTGTTCGTCGGTCCGCGCATCGATCAGCTGCATCGTGATGCGGACGCGATCCCCGGCCCGCCGCACGCTGCCTTCCAGGATGTGATCGACTCCCAGCTCCTCCGCGATCGTGCGGATGTTCTTGGGCGTGTCGCGGTACTCCAGTACCGACGTGCGCGAGATGAGCTTGAGGCCGCCGAGCTGGGCGAGGTGGGAAAGCACCTCCTCGTGCATGCCGTCCGTGAAATATCGGTCGCTTTCGTCCGCGCTCAGATTGTCGAAGGGTAGCGCCGCGATCGATGCGGGCGCGGGCGTGCCTCCGTCCGGTGCGGGCCGTGCCATGCCGAGCAACAGCCAGCCGGCGGCGATCGCGCCCCAGAGCGCCATGGCGAGCACGCCGCCGCCGACCGCGTTCCGCCACGTGAGGATTCGATGGGCCCCGCCTCGCGCTGCCGCCGGAGTCCGAGCCGCGGGCGGGTCCGCACCGGCGCCGCTGCTCGGCCGGGCTGCATCCGGAGGGCTGGACGGGTGGCCCGGCTCGCCCGCCTGGACGAAGGCCGTTGCCAGCACAATGGGCAGGCCGACGAGCAGCAGGGCGAAGGCCAGTGGCGGGAACCAATCCGGTAGCGAGAGGTTCTGGGCGAGCACATCGACGACCTGCAGCACGGCCCAGGACGCGAGCAAGTAGATCCCGAGCACCTGCCAGAGCGTGCGTCGGTGCATCTCGTGGAGCAACCGGCGCAACCAGCCCATGAAGTGCCTCCGTCCGTCCGACTCGAGCGCCGCGCCCTTCGCTTCTCGGAACGATCGAATATGATCCGCCCCGGAATCGGCCGGCAAGTTCGGCATGATACGCTCGCGTATCGGGCGCCCGTCGAACGGAATTCACGATTCCCGCAGTCCCGCCTGTCGTCTTCTTGTTCTTTCCTCCTGCCGATCATATCTTGATTATCAAGAGGAAGGAGCGACCGATCATGCAGGATGCGAATCAGGACGTCATCCAGGGCACACTCGACATGTTGATCCTGAAGACGGTGAGTCTGGCGCCGCTGCACGGGTACGGCATCGCGCGCCGGATCGAAGAGATCTCGCGCGACGTGTTCAAGGTGAACGCCGGGTCGTTGCTGACGGCGTTGAAGCGACTGGAGCGGGCGGGGTGGCTGGACTCGGAATGGCGGCAGACGGAGAACTCGCGGCGCGCGAAGTTCTACAGGCTGACGCGGTCCGGGCGGAAGCAGCTGGGCGTGGAGACAGCGGACTGGAATCGCCGGATCGCGGCGGTGGCGCGCGTCCTCGGCGCGGAGAGCTGAGCAATGTCGATCTGGCGACAGCTGTCGCATGGTGTGCGCGCGCTGTTCGATCGAAAGACCGCGGACGAGGACATCGCCGATGAGGTGAAGCAGTACCTGGACGAGGCGACCGAGGCGCTCATGGCGAGCGGTCTCACTCCTGCCGAAGCTCGCCGTGCGGCGCGGCTCGAGCACGGCGATGCGAGCGTGATCCGCGAGCAAGTGCGGTCGTACGGCTGGGAGAACGTCGTCGAAGCGGGCGCCACGGATCTTCGTCATGCCGCCCGCCGGCTGCGCAGGAGTCCGGGCTTCACCGTCGTCGCCGTATTCACGGTTGCGTTGGGCATCGGGGCGAGCACGTCGATTCTGAGCGTGCTGAATCCGATTCTATTCGATGCGCTGCCGTATCCGGACTCGGATCGCCTGGTCGCGGTCACCGACCGTTCGATCGATGGTGCTCCGGTCGAAGTGACCTTCGGCACCTACCGTGAGGTTGCGGACCGAGGCCGTTCGTTCGAGTCACTCGCGGTGATGAGACCGTGGCGGCCGACGCTGGTCGGCGAGGGCGAGCCGGAGCGGTTGGACGGGCAGCAGGTGAGTGCGGGCTACTTCGATGTGCTCGGCGTGACGCCGGCGCTGGGCGACGGATTCGATCCAGCCGATGACCGGGTGAGTGGTCGTCGTGTCGTGATCCTGGCCGATGGCCTCTGGCGTCGGCGTTTCGGCGGCGACAGCGCGATCGTGGGCCGCGACGTCCGGCTCGACGGCCAGGCCTTCACCGTCGCGGGTGTGATGCCGCCCGGCTTCGAGAACGTGCTGGCGCCGACGGCGCAGGTGTGGTCGCTCCTGCAGTACGATGCGTCGCTGCCATCCCACGATGGACGCGAATGGGGCCATCACCTGCGCATGCTCGCGCGTTTGCGGGCCGGTGTGGGACTGGCTGCCGTGCGCGCCGATCTCGACGCGATCGCGCGTCAGCCGGTGCGCGAGTTCGCCCGGCCGGCGTGGGCATCGCTGGACCGAGGCCTCGCCGTGGCGCCGCTACGCGACGAGGTTGCCGGTCCGGTCCGGCCCACGCTGCTGGCCGTGCTCGGCGCGGTCGTGTTGCTGCTCGCGATCGCATGCGTGAACGTGACGCATCAGCTGCTGGCGCGCGGCGTCCGGTATCGCGGTGAGCTGGCGATTCGTACGGCGCTCGGCGCCGGCCGCGGCAGGCTGATGCGCCAGCTCCTTACCGAGAGCCTGTTGCTGGCGGCTCTCGGCGGTGCGCTCGGTGTGCTGCTGGCCGCACTCGGCGTGGAGGCACTGCGCGCGCTGGCTCCGCCGGGTCTGCCCCGGACTGACGCAATCGGCATTGACGGCACCGTCCTCGGCGCCGCGGTCGGCGTCACGACGGTCGTCGGCTTGATCGCCGGTCTCGGTGCCGCCCTGATCGCGCCGCGCGGTGACCTGAGCGTCGAGCTGCAACTCGCATCGCGGCGCTCCACCGGCAACCACCTCCCCGCGCGCCGTGCACTCGTCGTCGCACAGGTCGCACTCGCACTGGTGCTTCTCGTGGGTGCGGGTCTGTTGTTGCGCAGTCTCCAGCGGCTCTTCGTCGTGCCGGCCGGTTTCGACCCAGCCAACGTCCTCGTGCTCCAGGTGCAGACATCGGGCGAGCGGTTCGATGACGATGTGGCGACATCCCTGTTCTTCGACCAGGCGCTACAAGCCGTGCGCGGCGTGGGCGGCGTCCTCTCGGCCGGGCTGACGAGTCAGCTGCCACTGAGCGGAGATTTCGATCGCTACGGCGTGACCCTCACACCCGCTGATGAAGCCGGCGCCGACGGCGGCGCGTTCCGGTACGCGGTCAGCCCCGACTACTTCGAGACGTTGCGGATCCCGCTCCAGCGTGGCCGGTTGCTCGACGCGAGCGACGACCGGGCCGGCGCGCCGCGTGCGGTGGTGATCAACGCATCGCTCGCGGCGCGCAGGTTCCCGGGCCGCGATCCCATCGGCGAGCGCGTCCACGTCGGCCGGACCGACCTGCCGGCGTACACCATCGTGGGGATCGTCGCCGACGTGAAGCAGGCCTCTCTCGCGGTGGCGGGTGAGGAGGCCGTGTACGTGCCCGCGGCTCAATGGTACTTCGCGGACCGTGCGCGCTGGCTCGTCGTGCGGACACAGGGCGATCCGGCCGATCTCACGACCGCCGTCAAGCAGGCGATCTGGTCTGTCGACGCCGATCAGCCGATCGTCCGCACGAGCACGTTGCCACACATGCTCGCCGTGTCCGAGGCGCAGCGGCGCTTCGCGCTGATCGTGTTCGAAGCCTTCGCGCTGCTCGCCCTCGTGCTCGCCGGCATCGGCATCTACGGCGTGCTCGCCGGCAGTGTCGCCGAGCGGACGCGCGAGCTCGGCCTGCGCGCCGCACTCGGCGCCTCGCGAGGCAATGTGCTCGGCCTCGTCATCGGACAGGGCCTGACGATGGCCGCGGCCGGCACGGTCGTCGGACTCGTGACCGCCGTCGTCACGAGTCGCCTCCTCAGCTCGCTCCTGTTCGGCGTGTCCCGACTCGATCCGCTGACCTACGTCGGCGGAATCGCCGTTCTCACCGCCGTCACCGTCATCGCCTGCTGGATCCCCGCACGCCGCGCGGCCCGCGTGGATCCCGCGATCACGTTACGGATGGAGTAGGGGGCGGGAGAGAAACTACGAGAACGGAACAGACGAGAACGGACGAGAACGGACAACGGAAATCAACCACAGAGAACGAAAGAGAACGAAGGAGGGGCGCTCGACAGGGGAGCGACCCTCCTCTTTCATTGTCGGGATCGGATCGTGCCCGGGTCCCGTGCTCGCTGGACGCGCCCTTGCCCCTGCCGCGCCCCGCTACCCGTTCAACTCTTCTTGGCAGTGATCGCGCTGAACAGGGTGAAGACCTGTTCCGTCTTCTCACTTTTGCACTTCGGACACGCCGGATGCGCGTCCTCGTGTTCGGACATGTGCTCCATCTGCTCGAAGACCTTGCCACAATCGACGCAGCGGTATTGATAGATCGGCATCCTTGTACCTCCTCTTGCTTCCCGTGCCCGGGTCGGTTGAACGTGCCCGTGCCCCTGCCCGCGACCCGCTACCCGATTGCGCCCTTGTACATCGGATTGACCACGATCTCGCCGGTGTCGGTGACGACCTGCCGGTCCCACGGGAAGATGACGGTGGCCTCGGTTTCGAGGGCGTAGAAGTCGGGGCGGTGGCCGCCATGTTTGACGAGGCTGGTCGCGGTCCGGATCTCGGCGGGACCGACCTGGCGTAGCGCGTTCGTCGCGATGCGCAGGGTTTCGCCGGACGTGCAGATCTCGTCCACGATGAGAACCTTTTGCTTGGCGGCCTCGCGCGGCGCGGCGCTGAAAATCTTGGGTCGGGCGCGCGGCCGGTCCGTGCCGGTGTCGCGGCTGATCTTCATCGAGTAGAAGTCACAGCGCAGAATCGAGGCGACGACGGCGCCCGGGATGACGCCCGCTTTCGCGATACCGATGATGAGGTCCGGCCGGTAGCCGCTGCCGGCGACCTTGACGGCGAGGACGCGACACAGCTCGCCGAAGAACTCCCAGGACATTTCGAAGAACTCGCTCTCGGGCATTCCCGGGGCACGCTTGGTCGATGGCATCGGCGACATGGGGCTCCTTCCGGCTCGAGAGGGCTTGGATGCGGAAGATAGCGCCTTTCGGCGCGCCGCGGCAAAAGCCGCGGCGCCGTAGGCAGGGCCGCGGGATCCCCGCCGGGACACGGCCTTGCACGCTGTCCGGGCCGGGGCCAATCTCCGCCCATGGAAGACTCGGAAAAGAGGGCCAGAGCCGAGGCCAGGCTGGAGGCGGCGCTGGTGGAGCGAGGCCTCGAGGACCCGCGGCCCGCCTACCGCGAGCGGCTCCGCTCCCTGCGTGAGACACACCCGGCCGCATTCGACCAGGCACTCGGTTATTACGAGGCGAGCACGATCGTCGACCTGGCCGGCACGGCCGATCCCGTCGATACGTGGGTCGAATACGGCCGGGTCATCGGCGAGCTGACGGGTCCCGGCGCCCTCGTCGCGATCGACACCGACGGCCGCGCCACGCCGTACGCGCCGCCGCTGCCGCCCCGCACGATGGTGCTGCACATTCCGGAAGACACGTCGAACCCGATTCTCGCCGCCGCCGTGCCGCGCGATGCTTCGGCGGCCCAGCGCGCCGCACACGGCATGCTGGTGGAGCGTCAGCTCTCGCTCTGACCCTCGTCGCGGACGGGGCCCGCGGCGAGGAAGCTGCCCATGATCCGCACCCGTTGGGATCGCCGCATCACCTCGCGAATAACCTCGGACGCCGGCGGTGCGCCTGCATCGGCCGCCACCTCCAGATAGAACCGGTAGGTCCAGGGCGCGCCAGCCGGGCGGGACTGCAAGTGCGTCAGGTTGATGCCCGCCCGTGCGAATGGTTCGAGCACGTCCAGCAACGCGCCGGGCCGATCCCCTACTTCGACGACCAGCGCGGTCTTGGATTGCGCCGTCGAGCCGTGCAGTCGGGGCACAGGCTCGTCCGGCCGGCCGACCAGAAAGAACCGCGTGCGATTGTCGGTCCTGTCCTGGATGTCGTGCTCGAGCGGGACGAGGCCATACCGCTTCGCCGCGTGTGTCGAGGCAATCGCGGCCATCTCCTCATCGCCGCGTTCCGCGACGAGACGGGCCGCGCCGGCCGTATCGTGGACGGCGACGGGCTCGATTCGCGGATGGCGGCGCAGGAACTGGCGGCATTGCTCGAGCGCGACCGGGTGTGACAGCGCCCGCCGCAACCCGGCCGGGTCCATCTCGCGCAGCGCCAGCAACGCGAGCCGGATCGGCAGGACCGTCTCGCCCACCACGCGCAGCGGCGAATCGCCGAGCAAGTCCCAAACGGGTGCAACGACGCCGGCGAGCGAGTTCTCGACAGGTAAAAGCCCGAGCGCGGCGTCTCCAGAAACGACAGCGCCGACCACTTCGTCGAACGCCCGTTTCGGTTCCGGCTGTGCCCCGTCGCCGAGCAAAGCGAGCAGCGCGGCCTCGCTGAACGCGCCGGGCTCACCCTGGTAAACGACGACGGGCGGGCGTTTCAAACGTCCCTTCGCTCGATCTGCCGCGCCTCGCCCATGCTGTGAGCCCTGTTCAGACCACGCTGTGCAGACGCGGCGGCCAGGACGAGGCGAGGGGCGTTCACCCCTTCGCCATGCTGTCGAGGAATTCCTTGTTCGTCTTGGTCCGCCGCATCCGGTCGAGCAGGAACTCGAGCGCCTCTGCGGGCGGCATGTCCGCCAGGAAGTTGCGCAGCAGGTAGACGCGGTTCAGCTCGGACTCCTCGAGCAGCAGCTCTTCCTTGCGTGTGCCCGAGCGGTTGATGTCGACGGCCGGGAAGATGCGCTTGTCCGCGACGTGGCGGTCCAGCACGATCTCCATGTTGCCGGTGCCCTTGAACTCCTCGAAGATCACCTCGTCCATGCGTGAGCCCGTCTCGATCAGCGCCGTCGCGATGATGGTCAGCGAGCCGCCCTGGTCGATGTTGCGGGCCGCGCCGAAGAAGCGCTTCGGCTTGTGCAGCGCGTGGGCGTCGACACCGCCCGACAGGATCTTGCCGGAGTGTGGCACGGTCACGTTGTAGGCGCGGGCGAGACGGGTGATGGAGTCGAGAAGGATCACTACGTCGCGCTTGTGCTCGGCAAGCCGCTTGGCCTTCTCGATGACCATCTCGGCGACCTGCACGTGGCGGCTGGCCGGC
>JBFJPA010000031.1:0-16164 GCA_041617355.1 Longimicrobiales bacterium | reverse complement strand
GGGGAAGGGAGAGGGAATAGGGACGGTGAGGTGGGGAGGGACGGGACGTCCCATGGACCCCTCCCTCGCCCGGTTGGTACGGGTCGTCCCGTAGACCCTCCCTCACCTGGTGGTACGGGTCGTCCCGTAGACCGCGACTACCTCCATGACCGGGACGCTGCGCCCGGGTTCGCTCGCATCGAAGCCCACCAGATCGCCCGGCAACATGGGCACGGCCGTCCTATCCCGAGGTGACGAACCCGACGACGAGATGTTCGAGCGCCCGAGAACTGTCTTTCCCGAATGGGGCCGGCAGTCCACCCGACACGGCTCCTCCAATCGAATACGTTCCCTATCGTAATCGCCGTGCCTTAGGTAAATCCGTTCCCATGCGAACTCCCACGTTGAAGGCTCTGGTCGAGTCGATCCGCGACTCGGATCTCGATGCGGCGCGCGCGATTCTGGAGGGTGCGCCGGACCTGGTTTCCGCGCACGATCCCAACTCCTTCGGCGCGACGCCCCTGCTCCATGCGGTACATGTCGATGATCGGTCGATGGTGGACCTGCTGCTCGCGGCGGGCGCGGACATCGACCAGCGCAGCGACTGGTGGGCGGGCAGCTTCGGCGTCCTGGACAGTGCGTCGGATGACCTCGCCGAGTACCTGCTCGAGCGCGGCGCGACGTTGACGGCGCACGCGGCAGCCCGGCTCGGGATGAAGGACGCGCTCCTCGCGCTGTTGGACGACGACCCATCTTTGGCGCACGCCCGTGGCGGCGACGGCCAGCTTCCTCTGCATTTTTCCCGCACGCCGGCGATTGCCGAGCTGCTGCTGGAGCGCGGTGCCGCGATCGATGCCCGCGATTTCGACCACGAGAGCACGGCGGCGCAATGGCGGGCGACGGACCGACCGGAGGTGGCCGCGTACCTGGTGTCCCGCGGCTGCGCCGTGGATCCCTTTCTCGCCGCGCTGGTCGAAGAGTTTCCGCTGCTCGAGCGCACGACGGCGGCGGAACCCGATGGCGTGAACGTGCGGGTGACGCCGGAGCGATTCCCCACGACCGGTGCGCGCGCCGCCCTGCACATCTACGCGTACACGATCGGCACGGGTGCCGCGCTACTGCACGCATGTGGAGCGGCGAATCGGGCGGCCAGCGTTCGCTGGCTGACGAAACACGGCGCACAGGTCGACGCACGCGGCGGCTACGACGAGCAGACGCCCTTGCACGCGGCCGCATGGCACGATGCCGTGGATGCCGCGAACGCGCTGCTCGACGCCGGCGCACCGATCGACGCGAAGAGCGGCAGCATCCATCACAACGAGCCCATCGGCTGGGCCATCGTGAGCGGGGCGGCGCGCATGGTGGACATCCTGATCGAGCGCGGCGCGACGGTTCGCGACGAGCATCGTGAGAGCGCGGCGGCCGGCGCCGCCGGTCGATTCCTGCAGTACAACCGGACGCGGCCTCGGGATCGTTGGGTCGAGATCGCCCGGCGGCTGGATGCCGTCGGCTAGACCCAGCCGCGATACGTTGCCATGGGGTCCCGCGCCGGACATGTTGGTCGGACTGCATTCACGGAGAGATGATCATGCGACGCGCCATCCCGCTCGTCTTCCTGTTCGCCGCACTTCCGCTCGAAGCCCAACGTCAGCCTTACGCGCCGACTTCGCTCAGCGTCGAGGACTACGAGCGGGCCGAGCGGCGTCTGGGGGCTCAGACCCAGACCCTCGTGTACGGGGCGGACGTGCGGCCGACGTGGCTGGATGACGGGCGCTTCTGGTACCGCAACCGGATCGTCGAAGGTGAGGAATACGTGCTGGTCGATGCGACGCGTCGGCTGCGTGGCCGAGCCTTCGACCATGCGCGGTTGGCGACGGCGCTCGGCACCGCGGCCGACACGACGTTCGAGCCGTTCGCGCTTTCGCTGAGCGCGCTCGAGGTGACGCGCGACGGGCGGTCGCTCACCACGGAAACGCGACACGGTCGGTTCACCTGCGATCTGCAAGCCTATCGTTGTGCGCGCGCCCCGGCGGGCGGCCGCGGCGATCCGGGCCGTGCCCTCGTCGTTTCGCCGGATGGCCGGCTCGCGGCGTTCGTCCGCGAGCACGACCTCTGGGTCCGCGATCTCGACACCGGGCAAGAGCGGCGGCTGACCACCGACGGACAGAAGGACTTCGCGTACGCGACCAACAACGCGGGCTGGACGAAGAGCGACCGGCCCGTCCTGCTGTGGTCCCCGGACTCGCGCAAGATTGCGACGTTCAAACACGACGGACGCGCCGTCGGCGAGATGGTCCTGGCCTCGACGAACGTCGGTCATCCACGTGCGGAGATCTGGAAGTATCCGCTGCCCGGTGACAGCGCGATCTTCATGATTCACCGCGTCGTCATCGACGTGCCGACCGCGACGGTCACGCGCCTGAACATGCCCGCCGATGCACACCGCTCGACGACCTGCGACCACATCGTCTGCGGCGGACGTTGGGCCGACATCGAATGGACGCCCGATGGCACACGCCTCGTCTTCGTGTCCAGCTCGCGCGATCACAAACAGGCCATCCTGCGCGTGGCCGATGCGACGACCGGCGCCGTGCGCGACGTCTTCGAAGAGACGGAAGAGACCTTTTTCGAGAGCGGCTTCCGCAGCTCCAACTGGCGCCTGCTCGGGTCCACCGACGAGGTGATCTGGTACTCGCAGCGTGATGATTGGGGTCACCTCTACCTCTACGACTTGAACACAGGCCGGCTGAAGAATCGAATCACGGCTGGCTCATGGAACGTTCTCGATGTGCTACGCGTGGACGAGGCGAGTCGTACGGTCTGGTTCCTGGGCGTCGGCAAGGAACGCGGTGATCCCTATTTCCGCTACCTCTACCGCGTCGGCCTGAATGGCGGTGACGTGACGTTGCTCACGCCCGACAGCGCGGACCACACGGTGTCCCTGTCACCGAACGGCCGTTTCATCGTGGATTCCTGGTCGACGCCCGTGAAGCCACCGGTCGCGGCGGTACGAGACGCGCGGGGGCGCCAGCTGGTCGTGCTGCAGGAGGCGGACATCTCGCGGCTGGTCCAGTCGGGCTGGCAGCCGCCCATCCCGTTCAGCGTCAAGGCCCGCGACGGGCAGACCGATCTGCACGGCCTGATGTACCGGCCCTCGCACTTCGACTCGACGCTCGCGTACCCGATCGTCAATCGTATCTATCCGGGCCCGCAGGCGGGCAGCGTGGGCACACGCAGCTTCGTTTCCTCGCGCAGCGATGCGCAGGCCATTGCGGAGCTCGGCTTCGTCGTCGTCGAGCTGGATGCCATGGGCACGCCGCTCCGCTCGAAGTCGTTCCATGAAGCGTATTACGGCGACATGGGCGACAACGGCCTGCCGGACCAGGTCGCCGGCATGCGGCAGCTCGCGCAGCGGCATCCGTGGATCGACCTCGAGCGCGCCGGCATCTACGGACATTCGGGCGGCGGCTTCGCCTCGACCGGCGGCATCCTGCGTTACCCGGACTTCTTCAAGGTGGCCGTGTCGCAGGCCGGCAATCACGACAATCGCGTCTACGAGGACGACTGGGGCGAGAAGTGGCACGGTCTGCTCGAGCGCGGGCCGGACGGCTCGTCGAACTACGACGACCAGGCGAATCAAAGCCACGCCCAGAACCTGAAGGGCAAGCTGCTCATCGCACACGGCACGCTGGATGACAACGTGCCCTTCTACAGCACGCTGCTCGTCGTCGATGCGCTCATCGCGGCGAACAAGAAGTTCGATTTCATCCTCTTCCCGAACCGCCGTCACGGCTTCGGCAACGAGCCGTACATGATGCGGTTGCGCTGGGACTACTTCGTGGAGCACCTGCTGGGGGCGAAGCCGCCCGAGGACTTCTCGTTCGGCCGGCAGCGCGTCACCAGCCAATGAGGGAGAGCGCCATGCACGTCCACACGCCACTGGCCGCCGCCGCGGCCCTCGCCGCACTCGCCCTCGGCCTCGCGGGGCCGTTACACGCGCAGACCTCGCAGAACCACCCGAAGGTTCGGCAAGCACTCACGCTTCTCACCGGTTGGCTCGATGGCCAGCGCGCATACGAGGAGATTCCGGGCGTCTCCGCGGCCATCGTCGACGATCAGACGGTGCTCTGGGCCGGTGGCTTCGGGCTCGCCGATCCGGGCCGCGACGCACCGGCCACCGCGGAAACCGTCTACAGCATCTGCTCCATCTCGAAGCTGTTCACCAGTGTCGCCGTGATGCAGCTCCGGGACGCGGGGAAAACGCGGCTCGACGACCCGATCGAAAAGCACCTGCCCTGGGTCACCATCGAGAAGACGTTCGCCGGCGCGCCGCCCATCACCGTCGAGGGCATCCTGACGCATTCCGCGGGCCTGCCTCGCGAGTCCGATTACCCGTACTGGTCGGCGCCCGCCTTCACGTTCCCCACACGCGAGCAGATTCAGGCGCGCATCGGCGAGCAGCAGACGCTGTACCGTTCGGCGGAACGGTTCCAGTATTCGAATCTGGGGCTGACACTCGCCGGCGAGCTGGTCGCCGCGCTGTCCGGTGAGTCGTACGACGCCTACGTGCGCCGCAGCATCCTGCAGCCGCTCGGACTGGCCAGCACGTATCCCGAAATGCCTCGCGAGCTGATCGGGTCACGACTCGCCCTCGGCCACTCTGCCGTCACCCGCGAGGGTGTCCGCAAGCCGGTTCCGTTCTTCGAGACGCGCGGCATCGCGCCCGCCGCGGGCTACGCGTCAACCGTGAGCGACCTCGCCCGGTTCGCCGCATGGCAATTCCGCATTCTCGACACCGGCGAGAGCGAGGTCCTGCCCGCGAACACCCTGCGCGAGATGCACCGCGTCCACTGGGTGGATCCGGATTGGGAGACGCACTGGGGTCTCGGCTTCAGCGTGTCCCGCGCGAAAGACCGCACCTTCGTCGGCCACGGCGGTAGCTGTCCGGGGTTCCGCTCGCAGCTGCAGCTGCAGACCGACCAG
Source organism: Longimicrobiales bacterium (assembly GCA_041617355.1). Lineage (GTDB taxonomy): Bacteria > Gemmatimonadota > Gemmatimonadetes > Longimicrobiales > RSA9 > JBFJPA01. The sequence continues at coordinate 11,202 of JBFJPA010000031.1, read as the reverse complement.
CGCATCGCCACCGTGTTCATGGCGAACGCCAGCGGCGTCAACACCGGTCGCTACACGCAGGGCATGTACGACATCATGGCGCCCGCGATCCTGGCCGCGCGCAAGGACACGTCAGCCGCGAAGCCGCACGATCCTTCGCTCGATCGCTACGCCGGTACCTACAGCGACTTTCCGTGGGGCGGTGAAACCCTCGTCGTGCCCTGGGACGACGGCCTCGCCCTGCTCTCCCTGCCCAGCAACGATCCGATGCAGGCGCTCACGCGGTTAAAACGAGTACCGGGACGGGAGCACACCTTCCGCCGCGTGCGGCGGGATGATTCGCTCGCCGAAGAGGTTCGTTTCGAGGTGGGAGCGGACGGACGAGCCGCGCGCTTCTGGCACCACAGCAATCCATCGCCGCGCGTCACCCGCTGACCCGACGGGTCTGGCTCCCAGCTCCGCGCGTACGGCCTCAGCCGTGCGCGCGGTTCGCTTTCGCACGGGACCGCTTGCCTGCCTTCGAAGCGCCGACCGCATACTCCAGCGATACGATCCCGCTCTTCGGATACGCGCGATGGCCCGTCAGACGCAGCGCGGCACGGTCCGAAGGCGACGGCAACAACGGGATCCCGCCGCCGAGCAGGACCGGCACGATCGCGACCTCGACCGTATCCACCTGCCCGAGCTGCAACAAGCTCCGAAAGAGCTCGCCCCCGCCGAACAGCCAGATGTCCTTGCCCGGCGCGGCTCGCAGCTCGCGCAGCGTTTCCTCGACTCCGTCCGACACGATCCGCACGCCCGGATGGTCCTTCGCACGCAACGTCGTCGAAAAAACCACGACCTCCACACCGCCCGTGCCGGCCTTCGCAAATAGCTCGTACGTGCGCCGGCCCACCAGGTACGTGTCGAACTGGCTCATGATCGCGCCGAAGTCGATGTCCGGATCCATGAGGATCCAGTCCGCCTCGCCCTTCGGACCCGCGATGTACCCGTCCAGACTCGACGCCACCGCGTACCGAATTCGTCGCATGTCGTCCTCCGCCGTTGGGCTGGCGTGGCTGCCAGACCGGGCGCGATACTAAACGGGAATGTAGTTTGGATCATTATCTAAAAATTAATTTAGAAACTGTCAAGAACCATGAGCCCACGCCCGAAAAAAGCGACCGACGCCGACGTCTTCGATGCGGCCTACCGTGTCATGGCGCGGCTGGGGCCGGCCGAGCTGACGCTGGCCGAGATCGCGGGCGAAGCGGGCGTGACGGCGGGTGCGCTGGTGCAGCGGTTCGGCTCGAAACGGGGTCTGCTGCTGGCCTTAATGGAGGCCGTCGCGGCGTCGGCGGACACGATGCTGACCTCGCTGCGCGCCGGGCACGAATCGCCGGTCGAGGCGTTATACGCGTATGCGGACTGTGTGGCGGCGATGGGCGATTCACCGGCGGCGCTGGCACATAGCCTCGGCTGGTTGCAGATGGATCTGACGGACCCGGATTTTCACCGGTATGCGAAGGCACACGCGGTGGCCGCGCGTAGCGTGCTCCGCGAGTGGGTCGAGGAAGCAGTCGCTGCGAAGGAGCTGAAACGCGGGACGGACGCCGCCGCACTGGCGCGTGCGATCGAGGTCACGCTGAGGGGCTCGTTGATGACGTGGGCGTTTTATCAGGACGGATCTGCGACGGATTGGCTCCGGCACGATCTGACGGCGCTGTTGGAGCCGCAACGGCCAGCCGCGAAGCCGCGCAAGCGTCGTCGTCAGAGACGATGAATCGAGAAACCGGCGTCGGTACGGCAGACGGAATGCGCCATGGTTGATGGCTGGCTCGAGGTCGAGGGCGGTGTCCGCATCCCGGCGTCGGAGCTGACGTATCGCGCGACGCGCTCGGGTGGGCCGGGCGGTCAGCACGTGAATACGTCGTCGACGCGCGTCGAATTGACGTGGAACGTGACGATGTCGACCGCGCTGACGGACGAGCAGCGGTCGCGCATCCTGGAAACGCTGGCAAAGCGGATCGACGGCGAGGGGGTGTTGCGGCTCGTGGCCAGCGCGAGCCGCAGTCAGGCGAGGAATCGCGAGGCCGTGACGGAACGTCTGGCCACGCTGATCGCGGCTGCGCTACGGGAGCGCAAACGTCGCCGCAAGACGCGGCCGCCGCGGGCAGCCAAGGAGAAGCGACTGAAGGGAAAGAAGAAGCGCTCGGAGGTGAAGCGTCTGCGCAAGCCGCCGACCGAGTGATGGCGGCCGTAGCCTTCAGCGATCGAGTTGCGTGCCGGCGAGGGCCGCGGATAGGCGCTCCGTGCTCGGTGCGCCGGCGGCCGCGCAGGACATGGCATCCTCGGTCGCCACCGGATTGTCCATGACGTCGCGGCCGTTCACGAAGACCGTGGGCGACGGTCGTCCGCGCAGCGTTTCGGGCAGGCCGGGATCGTCGCTCCGCCATTCCGCCCAATGGTCAGGCAACCCGAGCGCGCGCAGGACATGCGTCAGACGCTCGCGTGCCGACGCGACGTGCGGACAGCCATCGAAATAAACGAGCTCGATCGTCGCCCTGCTCATCAGAAGATGCGGCGCAGCCCGTTGAGTAGTCTCCGGAGCAGGCGCTGCGCGCCGCTCTCCGGGTGCAGCGGGCAGTGGTCGGCGGGTTCGGTGCCGTACAGGAAGTATTCTTCGCGTACGTCGGCATCCGGGCACTTGTCCGTGGCGAGCCGGCCGGTGGCGACATCGATGCGGGCCGTCACGATGCCGTCCGGCGGTTCCCAAGCCTCCGGAGCAGGCCGGCGGGAATACGCGGCGGCCATGGTGCGTGCCCAGACGGGTGCAGCGAGCCGGCCGCCCGACGCGTTCGGCAGGATCGCGCGTGGCTGGTCGAAGCCGAGCCACACGCCGGCGACGAGGTCGGTCGTCATGCCGACGAACCAGACATCTTTCGCGTCGTTGGTCGTGCCGGTCTTGCCTGCGGCGGGGAACGTGAACCCCGACGCCCGCACGCTTCGTCCCGTTCCCGCGTCGACGACGTCGCGCATCAGGTCCACGGTAAGGAATGCGACGGCCGGATCCACCGCGCGCTCGGGCTCGGGCATCGCCTGCCAGAGGATCTTGCCGCGCGCGTCCTCGACCCGATCGATCAGTCGGGGAGTGACGCGCCAGCCGCCGTTCGCGAGGGCGGCGTAGGCGGCCACGAACTCGGCCGGCACGACCTCGGCGGCGCCGAGGAAGATCGACGGCACGGCCGGGATCGGCGTCGTCATGCCGAGACGCCGTGCGACATCGATGACGCGCGGCTCGCCCGCGAACCGGCCGACGCGCACGGCCGCGTAATTGGAGGACAACGCGAGCGCGTCGCGCACGGGCAACGAGCTGACCGTGTCGCCGACGAGATCATCCGGCCGCCAGACGGGTGTACCGGCGGACGCGAGCGAGATCGGCGTCGTCTCGATGCGATCGCCGGCCGGAAGCCCGGCCTCGAGCGCGGCCGCGTAGACGATCGGCTTGAACGCGGAGCCCGGCTGTCGCCGGGCCGTGAACACGCGGTCGTAGGAGGAGTGCACGAAGTCGCGGCCGCCGACCAGCGCGCGGACGGCGCCGTCGTGGGCATCGAGTACGATGACCGAACCTTGCAGGTACGGCGAACCGTCGCCGTTCGCCGGCTCGAGCTTCTCGCCCGGCACCGGCGTCGCGTTCCGGTACCGGCCGAAGTCGCCGGCCTCGACGCGCCCGATCTGCTCTTCGAGGGCTCGAGCGGCGGCCCGCTGGATGTCCGGGTCGAGGCCGGTGAACACCCGCAGACCGCGGGTGTCGGCGTCGTCACCAAAGCGCTCGCGCAGTTCGCGACGGACCGCGGCGATGAACCACGGCGCGGGACCGGCCGCATCCATGGGCGGCGCCAGGGCGAGCGGCTGGGCGGCCGCGGCGCTCGCTTCCGCCGCCGTCAGGACGCGCTCCCGCGCCATCACCTCGAGTACCACGTTGCGGCGCTGGATGGCGCGCACCGCATGGCGCCGTGGGTTGTAGCCCTCGGGGTTCTTGACGAGGCCGACGAGCAGGGCCGCCTCGGCGGGCGTCACTTCCGCGACGCGCTTGCCGAAGTACGACTGCGCTGCCGCCTCGACGCCATAAAGGCCCGCCCCCATGTAGACCTGATTGAGGTACAGCCGGAGGATCTCGGGTTTCTCGTACGCGCGCTCGATCCGGCCCGCGAGCTGAACCTCGCAGAACTTGCGGCGCAGCTTGCTCGACCGGGGCAATTCGCGCGGGAACACGTTTCGCGCCAGCTGCATGTGGATCGTGCTGAAGCCTTCCTCGAGCGACGCCGACGTCACGTTGCGCCAGAGCGCGCGTCCGATGCCGCGGACATCGACGCCGCCGTGCGACCAGAAGCGACGGTCCTCGACGGCGACGAAGCCGTCCCGAACGCTGGCCGGGATCTCGTCCAGCTCGACGACGGTGCGCCGCTCCGGCGACAGGTCGGCCAGACGCGAGCCGTCCATGGCGAAGACCCGGGTCGCCTCCGGCGGCCGGTACGCGCGAAACGCATCGATGGTCGGACAGCCGGCGATCGCGCCGCCGAACGCAAACGTCAGTGCCCCGCCGGCCACGGCCACGACCAGACCGGCCAGCAGCAAGACGAACCAACGCCCGCCGCCGCGACGTCTCCGCCTCGATCCGCGCCTGTTCTTCCGCTTCATGCCCGCGTCTTACCCCGTCAGAGCAGCATCCTTCCACCATCCACCGTCACGATCTGGCCGGTCACGAAATCCGCGCCGACCAGCCAGAGCAGCGCCTCGACCACGTCCTCCGGCCGGCCCGCCCGCTCCACCACGCGACGGTCCGATCCTCCGGCAAAATCCTGGCCGTCGAAATCCTCGGGTGGCAGAACATTGCCCGGCGCGATCGCATTCACACGGACCCGCGGCGCCAGCGCCCGGGCCAGCACGCGGGTCAGGTGCGCGAGGCCGGCCTTCGACACCGCGTGATGCGAAAACGACGGCCATGCCTGAGCGGCCGACAGATCCACGATGTTCACGATCACGCCGCCCTCCCCGTCCGCGAGCAGGGGCGCAGCGGCCTGCGACAGGAAGAACGGGGCCCGCAGGTTCACGCCGATCACGCGGTCGAACTCCGCTTCCGTAATGTCCGCGAACGGTCGCCGCTCGAACAGCGACGCGCTGTTCACGAGGATGTCGAGACTGCCGAATTCATGGACCGTCGCGTCGACGAGGCGTTTTACGTCCGCGGTCGAGGATACATCCGCTTGAACGGCAACGGCCCTGCCGCCCGCCGCCTCGATCTCGGCGACCGTCCGCTCCGCAGCCTCGCCCGACTCGTGATAGTTGACGACGACGCGAGCTCCAGCCCGTGCGAGTCCGAGCGAAAACGCCCGCCCCACGCGCCGGGCGCCGCCCGTAACCAGAGCGACACGACCTTCGGTTTCCATGCGGGAATGGTAGTGGCGGGGGGAGCGGGGGGGCAATTAGACTGCGCTTCGCAGGGCTCGGGCTGGGGCTTGGGCTGGGGCTTGGAGGTGAGATGGTGGACATGACGGGCAAGGTCGCAATCGTGACGGGCGGGACGCGGGGGATCGGGCGGTCCATTGCAGAACGGCTCGCGGCGCTCGGTGCGGATGTCGCGGTCGGCGCGCGGAATGAGGGAGACCTTCGCGAAGCGGAAGCCAGCCTCTGCGAGCGAAAGGAAGGCCGGCGCGGTTGGGGCCGCGCGCTCGGCGTCCGCTGCGACGTGCGCAGCCCCGAGGATTGCACCCGCCTCATCGAGAAGACCGTCGCCACCTTCGGCCGCCTCGACGTGCTGATCAACAACGCGGGAATCGGCCGCTTCGCCCACGTCGCCGACCTGTCGATTGCCGACTGGGATGCCACGCTGCAAACGAACCTGAGCGGCGTATTCTACTGCTGTCGCGCGGCGATTTCGCACCTTCGCAGATCGGGCGACGCCTGGATCATCAACATCGGCAGCCTGGCCGGCAAGAACGCGTTCCCGAACGGGGCCGCATACAACGCGTCGAAGTTCGGGCTGATCGGCTTCAGCGAAGCGCTGATGCAGGAGATCCGATACGACGACATTCGCGTCAGCTACATCATGCCCGGCAGCGTGGCCACGGAGTTCCAGTCCTCGTGGGCGCAACACGACCAGTCGTGGAAGATCCAGCCGCAGGACATCGCCGACATCGTGGAGAACCTGCTGGCGCAACCCAAGCGGTCGCATGTCAGCCGAGTAGAGGTCCGGCCGAGTCAGCCGAGGCGGAGCGATTAGAAACGGCAGGGAACAGGGATAGGGATAGGGAGAGGGAGAGGGATAGGGATAGGGACAGGAACGGATAAGGGCATAGGGCAGGCAGGTAGGCAGGTAGGCAGGTAGGCAGGTAGGCAAGTTGAGAGTGGCGCGGTGCTGCGACTGGAACGGGACGCGTTCCTCGCCATCGCCGTCGCCGTCAACCCTCGAACCTCGAATAGAAAATGTCCGATTTCAGATTGGAAAAAGACTCGCTGGGCGAGATGCAGGTGCCGGCGGGTGCGTTGTGGGGTGCGCAGACGCAGCGGGCGGTGGAGAACTTTCCGATCAGCAACCTGCGCTTTCCGCGGGAGTTCATTGCGGCGCTCGGCGCGATCAAGCGGGCGGCGGCGCTGGCGAACCAGGAGCTGGGCCTGCTCGACGCGGGCCTCGCGAACGACATCGTGCGGGCCGCGGACGAAGTGATCGAAGGCAAGCTCGACGGGCACTTCGTGCTGGACATCTTTCAGACGGGCAGCGGCACATCCACGAACATGAACGCGAACGAGGTGATCGCGAACCGCGCGATCCAGTTGCGCGGCGGCCCGATCGGCTCGAAGGACATCCACCCCAATGATCATGTCAACATGGGGCAGTCCTCGAACGACGTGATCCCCACGGCCATGCAGGTGTCTGCGTGCTCGGCGATCGCGAGTGACCTCGTGCCGGCGCTGCAGCAGCTGCACGTGTCGCTGCTGGCGAAGGCGGAGGAGTTCGACGGCATCGTGAAGTCGGGCCGCACGCACCTCATGGATGCGACGCCGGTCCGGCTGGGCCAGGAGTTCGCCGGATTTGCCGCGCAGATCGAGTTGGCCGTGCGGCGGCTGCAGGAGGCAGCCGAGGACATGGCGGAGCTGCCGCTCGGCGGCACAGCCGTGGGCACGGGCATCAACACGCACGAGAAGTTCGCGAGCCTGGCCATTGGCCGGATCTCGGAGATGACGGGCGTGCAGTTCCGCGAGGCGCGGAACCACTTCGAGCGCCAGGCGACGCGCGACACCATCGTCTTCGCGCACGGTGCGCTCAACACGCTGGCGGTCTCGATGACCAAGATCGCCAACGACCTGCGTCTCATGGCGAGCGGGCCGCGCGCCGGCCTCGCCGAGATCACGCTGCCCGCTATCCAGCCGGGCTCCAGCATCATGCCGGGGAAGGTGAACCCCGTCATTCCGGAAGCGGTCACAATGGTCTCCGCGCAGGTCATGGGGAACCACACGACCATCACGATGGGCGGCGTGGGCAGCTACTTCGAGCTCAACGTGATGATGCCGGTCATGGCCTACGCCATGCTGCAGTCGATCTCGCTGCTCGCGAGCGCCGCACGCGTCCTCGCCGAGAAGTGCATCAACGACACCACCGTGAATGCGGACCGCTGCCGCGAGCTGCTCGAAGGCAACCTCTCGCTCGCGACCGCGCTCGCACCGGCGATCGGCTACGACGCGGCCGCATCGATCGCGAAGACCGCATTCGCGGAGAACAAGACCGCCCGCCAGGTCGCGCACGAGAAGAAGGTCCTGCCCGCCGACGAGATCGATTCCATCCTCGACGCCCGCGCAATGACGGAGCCGGGCATTCCGGGTGGCGTGGGCATGCCCGGCGGCGGCTGAGGAACGCCCGGCTCGGGTCGCGGGGCGCGGGCAAGGGCACGTTCACGGGACACGGACGCGGGCGGGAACGTTGACGGGCCGGCGCGCAATCATGCGCGCCGGCCCGTATGCGATGCGGCCCCTATACCCTAAACCCTCTCCCTCACCCTGTCCCTCTCCCTCTCCCTATTCCCTTCCGTTTCTCTCTACGTGCCGACTTCTTCAGCAACCTCATGCATATGCTCCACCGCCTGGTTTGCCGCGGCACTCGAGAAGTCCGGCGCGGTCGCGGGCACGAGCTCGATGCCTTCGGAGCGGGCGACGACGACCGACGTGAGGATGTCGCCCATCACGTTCGGCACGGTACGCGCCATGTCGAGGATCCGGTCCACGCCAAGCACGAGCGCGATGCCTTCGCCCGGCACGCCCACCATGATGAGCACCATGACGAGCAGCGGAATCGAGCCGCCGGGCACGCCGGCCGCGCCGATCGCGGTGATGACGGCCATGGCCACGACGATGAGCTGGCTGCCCAATGACAGGTCGACGCCGAAGACCTGAGCGAGGAAGAGCACGGTCATGCCTTCGAAGAGGGCCGTGCCGTTCATGTTCATGGTCGCGCCGAGCGGGATCACGAAGCCCGAAACTTCGCGGGGCACGCCGAATTCTTCCTCTGCCGTGCGCAGCGAGGTCGGCATGGTCGCGTTCGAGCTGGATGTCGAGAACGCCGTGATCATCGCGTAGCGCCCGCGTCGGAAGAACTGCCTGACACTGACGCCTCCGAGCACTTTCGCGAGCAGGCCGAGCGTCACGACGAGATGGATGGCCAGGCCGAGCAGGACCATGATCACGAAGACGCTGAGCGAACGCAGCACTTCCCAGCCGAATCGCGCGGTCACGGCGAAGATGAGGCCGGCCACGCCGTACGGCGCGAGTTTCATGGCGAAGCCGATGATCTCGATGACGGCGCGTGCGGTCCCGTCGAGCACTTTCATGACGGGTTCGGCCAGCTCGCGCGGCAGTCGCGTCAGCGCGACGCCGAACATCAGCGTGAAGAAGATCACGCCCAGCATCTCGCCGCGCGCCGCCGCATCCACGGGGTTGCGTGGCACGATCGAGATGAACGTGTTGATGCCGAATCGATTGGTCTGCGAGGTCTCGATGCGGGCCGCCGCATCGGACGCGTACTGCTCCATCAGGCCCGTGCGGATGGCGGGATCCAGCCCCAGTCCCGGTCGCACCGTATTCGCGAGCACGAGGCCCAACACGACGGCCAGCCCCGTCGTGATGATGAAAAAGCCGAGCGTCTTGCCGCCGATGCGGCCGAGCCGGCGCAGGTCGCCCAAGGATGCGACACCGAGTGCGAGCGTCGTGAAGACGAGCGGCACGACCACCATGAACAGCATGCGCAGGAAGATCTGGCCGACCGGATTCGCGACGTTGTCGACGAACCAGGCGAGGCCTGTGCTGCCACCCCAGAAGATGTTGGCCGCCACGCCGCCGGCCGCCCCGATGAGGAGGCCGAGCAAGATCTTCGTGTGCAGCGGCACACCGCTGCGCTCGCCGTCGTTCGCCGGCATTTGACCTGTCCGCTAAGGTGTTGGTGGAGGAGGGAGGCCTAGCCGGTGCCGCTCATACGGGCATTTCCGGTCTGAGGATGCGCTGCAGCCCTGCCAGCCGGCGGGACAGCTCCTCCCGGCGCAGACGATTCAGGGTCCAGAGTCCGTTTCTGCGTCGATCAATGATTCCGGCGCTCTCGAGGACGGCGAGGTGATGGGAGATCAGAGAGGCCGAGAGGCCGAGTGTCTTGGCGACGGCGCCACACGACAACTCGGCGGAATCGGTCGAAAGTAGCTCGACAATGCGATAGCGATTGACGTCGGACAGGGCGGCCAGCACGCGCACGACGTCCTTCGGCGGCGAACGATCGGTGTCGATCAACTCCACGACGTTCCTCCCGAGCCTGGACCCGCGTGCCTGATTGGGGACCGGCCGTGATACCCGCCTCCAGAATCGGGGATCCTCACGTCTCCCCGTCGCTGGCGACGCCAACGTACAACGAGCAGGCCGGGTGCTGTCCGCCGGCCGCCGTCAGCCGCAGCACATACCGACCGGCGTGTGGGAAAACGACGTTCTCGAGCGGCATCACCAGTCGCGTGTGGGGCTGCGCTTCGCCCTCGACGCTCGGCGGGACCTCCGTGTGGCCCTGGATCGTGAGGATCAGGTCGTCGTTGTCGTCGATCAGGTCTGCCCGGATCGGCTGCCGGCCGGTTTCACCTTCGGCCCAGGCGATCGACACGACGACCGTCATCTGGTCCTGCACCGCCGGGAAGCCGGGCGCCCGCAGCTCGTTGAAGATGCCGACGAGGTCCAGTTTCCCGTCCGGCCGTTCGCGTGCGGCGTCGCACACCGCGGCAAGTATGATTTCCATGGGCGCGCGATGATGCCGCGTCGTGCCGTCGATGTCAAACGGGCTAGTCGGAGACGAGCGTCCGCAGGCGAGACGCGAGCAGGTCATCGGGCAGGGAGAGGGCCTGGCCGAGCACGTCGCGGTCGGAGCGGCCCCGGAACGGCTGCACATCGAGCCAGAGCCGGCCGGACGGCTCGACGAAGACGAGCCGGCCGTAGCACGTGCCGCGCTGGCCCCAGCATTCCAGCCGAACCCGCCAGGCCGTGCCATCCACGTGGAGCTGTCGAACGTCCATCACCCGCGTGATCGCCGACTGACCCGGCACGCCGCCGACCGTGCGTACGCGAACGGGCGGGATCCGTGCCGGCGTGATGCGCGCCAGCCCTTCCCATTCACACGTGGGACACCAACGGTGGTGCATCTCGGCGCGCACGACGCGCGACAGCACACGCGGCAGGCGTGCTTGCAGCCGCAACGTCTCGCCGGCGCAGCGGGGACAGCGCCGGCCACACGGCAGCGTGCGCAAGCTGACCGCGGCGCTCAGGGCGAGCGGCAGCACGAGAACGACCAGAAGGTAGGCCGCGACCAGGATCATCCGGAGCCTCGGAGCTCCTTGTAGATCGCCAGGATCGACCCATGCTGCGACGACGTGCACGACGCGGCACGGGACATCGAAATCGAGCGGAGCGTGCGGACGAAGCGGGCGGGGCCTGCAGCCGCACACACTCGCTTAATATAGACCCGGCCGAAGTGACCGATCAAATCCGAGACACGTCCGCGTACGGTCTACGAGCGACGCCGGGTCAGGGTTTGTATCCGGGCGGCGTTCCCGGCGATAGGTTGCCAGGTTTCGAGCCGGCGGCGCGCGCGGCGGCATGCCGTGTGGGCCGAGCGCAAGAAGGGACCGATCAACGCAAAAAATGCCTGTGCCGAGCGACGATCCGGTC